>CALBYO010000028.1 GCA_937889705.1 uncultured Bacillota bacterium
AAAGAACGACGCTCATAGGAATGTCTTTGCCTGATATTTCTTCAACCAATCTTTCTTTATTTTCTTGCATTAATGTTACTTCTCCGATTGCTGCGCTAGCAATGTTTTTTTCTGTGCTTGTTGGTTTGTTTGTAACAAAAAATGAGAATGGCTTTACAAAAATAGAACTCAAAATTCCGCTTTTGTTTTCCAAGAATTTCATAAATTCATATAAACTTCCAACTACGACAAATATTATAGCAAGATTTAGCAATAATTTCAACAAATAATTGATATTTAAAGCGGTGAAAGATGTTATAAACAATAAAACATAAAAACAGGTGATAGAAAACGATAAAAAGTTGGTTGATAAATGATAATTATCGTTAAAAATTTTGTTTGCATCTTTGTATGCTAAATTTCCGGCAGCATTATGTCTGCAAAATTGTCTATAACTTGGAACAAGTTTTAAAATTGCAAGTATTGCAGTTAAAACGCCGATCCTGATTAATGCAGATAAGAAGCACAGCAGACCATAACTCATGCCACTGCGACCTAGGTCTCTTAAAGAAAAATATGGAATTAAAACGATACCAAGAAAACCAAAAACAAATCCTAAAAAGATTGATATCACAAGCGACAAATTATTGATAGATATTTTTATGTTTTTAGATATTTTTACGCTTTCGTCTTTTTCGCTTATATTAGTTCGTGAATTTAACAAATTTGTGAAAAATAAATAAATTCCGAACAGAAAATAAGTTATTCCGCGGAAAAATGGAATTTTAACATTGTCATAATTGTTGTTATCGCGCTTTGCAGAAACGCTTATTTTGCCGTTTTTGTTTATGGTTACAATCGCGGCTGAATTTTCGCTTACGCAAGCATTTCCGACACTTAAAGGAAAAATATACATATTAGATTTATTGACAAATTAATAAAATTCATACTCTAATAAACAAATTAATTTAACTTTCATATTATGAAATAAAAACTAAAATAAAAGGACTTTTTTATGGCAAATATTATAAACAGAGCAACCGTAACATCAAAATACACATTACCAGATCAAACAACACATTCAAGCGAAACTACCAGCGATGATGTTGTGACAACAAATATGTCAGATTTATTCACAAAAGTGAGGACAGCGAACAAACAATATGCTGTTCCAAATGGCGAAGTTGAGCAAGTTTTAACACTGACAAATTCTAGCGATCTTGAAATTACAAATGTAAGAATTTATGATACAATCACTACAAACGCCAATTTTAAACCACAATCAATGACAATAAATGAAGAGGAGTATCCGCTTTTGGACGCTTCGGATTATACTTTGCCAGACCCTATTGGAGCAGGCGAAACAGTTGTTGTAAAATATATTACAGTTGTAGAAAATGAGCCAGAAACTGATTTATTAAACATTGTATCAAATGTAAATTATACGGTTGAAGGTGAGCAGTTAAGTGAAAATTCCAACGTTCTTTCGATAAACATAATTGAATATAAAATTGAAATTAAAAAGACATCAGATTATTCCGCGGTTATATCGGGCGAAACTATGACTTTCCAAAATGTTATTTCAAATACTGGAAATATAAAGACAACAAACCTCGTATTTAAAGATGATATTCCTGCTGAAACAACATTTATTACTGGAAGTGTTAAAATTGACGAAGTTGAAAAACCAGATTTAGACCCAACTGTTGGTTTTGAACTTGACGACCTAGATGTCGGCGGACAAATCGTTGTTTCTTTCAAAGTTAATATAAAATAAACCTTGCAATTTGCAAGGTCTATTTTTTAAATTTTTTGCGTCTTATTATTCTTGGAATAGAGCAAAGCACTGTTAAAATTGCGAGCCCACCAATTCCGATAATAACCCAAAGCCATATTCCTAAAATATTTGAATTTTCATTTAAAACTAAAATTTCAATCGTTTGTTCGCTGACATTGTTGTCACTATCTTTAACTTGGTAAGTAGCAACATATTTGCCAGATTTTGTGTTGTCTAAGTTTGTTTCAATTTTAACATTGTTTTCGTTTGCTTCAATTATAAAGTCTTCATTGTCGTTTATTGAAATAAGCGAATACAAATCTAAATTTTTGTTTTTATTTATTGAAATTTTATCGCTTTTTAATGTTATTTTTGGAATTCCGCCAATTTTTAATTGATTTATAAATTGCGTGTATTGTGATTGGTCTTCTAGGCTAAGAGAATTATATGCGTTTATTACTTCTGCTTTCTTTTGAGAATTAATTCTTTTATTTTGAATTTCTTCCATTGTAACATTGTTTTTATAGTCTTCAATTATTTGAATTATTTGCGATTTTTGCTCGTTGTATAAAATTGTTTTTTCATCAAAATCTTCTGCATTTAAAAGTTTTAACCCATTTTCCGTTACAAGATATTCAATATTATTTTCGCTTGACATATAATCTTGTAATTGATTACCTGTCGTTTTTGAAAATACCTTTACAAGGTTAGGGCGTTGCGTATAAACGCAGATTTTATAACCTTTTTGAATACTTAAAGTTGGATTTGCTGGGGTGAAGTCTGAAAAGTAATGATTTCCTTTGATTTCAATTTTATCAACTTCGTTGCCACTTGCATCTTTGATTGTTACTGAAATATAAATTTCATCTGGCTTGTTTTGCCAAGTGCTATTCCTATTTCCTAAATCGGCGCCACCATAAGTGATTTTTGCAGACGAATAAAAGTCGTTAAAAGACAAAGTATAACCGACAGTCCCGTAAATACCATAAATTCTAATTTCTGTTAGGTGATTGTTCGTTGAATAGTCTTGTAAAGTCAATTTGTTGTAAGTGTAAGTTATTTCATTGTCGCCTTCGCTTGTCATAATTGAACAAACTTTATTGTCATAACCAAATATAACTGGTAATTTTAATTCGTAATTTGCTAAATATAAGTCTTTTATTTCAATTTGCTGACTTTCAATTTTAATAACTTGCACCAATTCATTTTTATCAAAAAGTGCTAAATTTTTACCTTTTATTAAATTAAAATCGTCGATTTCTATATTAATTTTTAAGTTAGAATTTATTTCGTATTTTTTAAGCGTGTCATCGCTTATTAAACCATATTTTAATTTTAAGTTTTCGCCTTGTTTTACTTTCTCATAACTTTCGTCAGACAGAACATCTGCTGTTATTGAATATGATGGTAAACCAAGTTTCAATATATCCGATTCGGTTTGCTCAGAAATTTCAATTTTCCATGCTTTTAAATATGGAATAATGTTTGCTTTGTATTCTTCTGCAAAGAATTTCGCATAAACATCGGCGATGGAAAATCCGTTGATACCAGTTTCACTAACCAATTTGCGATAATAACTGAACAATTTTCCGTAAGTTTTATAGCCTTCAAAATTATCTAACAAGTTGATTATGCAATACATTTTTTCGCTGATATTTGTGTATGTTCCGTTGTTGTTATTGAAAATTGTTTCGCCATTTTCAATTTTTTGCAACCTTGTTGTGTTTATTCTTTGTTCTGCATTTGCGATGTCGCCGAGATAGTTATCAGATTTTAAATATAAACTTTTGTCCATTTGGATATAGTGAGCCAAAATGTTGTTGCCAGTTTCATTCAAGTATAAACTGCCTTTTGAATTGGCACCTCGTCCCAAATTTCCTTGATAACCGTGAGCGATTTCGTGAAGCGTTCCCCAGCCATATTGAAATATCGGAGCAATGGTCGACTGACAAACTGCAATGAAGCCACCAGCATAATAAGCACCAGCAGAAACGGCGGAATCTGCAACTGCGGTATATTTTGTTCTATAATTTTGGTCTAAGTAAGTTTTTGCATCAAATTCGAGTCCAATCATCTTGTCCATACGATTGACAACTTCAAGGTAATATTCAAAAAAATTATCTAAACTTTCAAATGGGTTATTGTAGCCTGGGGCAGTGTAGCCACTGAGTTTGTCCACATCACCAAAAGGTACAACGCACATTATTGCTTCGCCGTCAACAACGCCAAAAGCATTTTCGCTTAGTTTCCAGTTGTTTTTAAATTCTTCTTCATCGTCTTTGTAGTGATAATAATCAAGTGGTTTTGCCGAATCATCGAACTTAATTTCAATTTTGTATACTCTGTCGATTACATCATTTTCATCAAGCCTTGGAGAAGTTATAAGCGGAACGCTTGCATACCCAACATTTTTTACAACATTTTTAATAGTTTGATAATCTGAATTGTTTAATTTCACAGAATTAAAACTATTTTGCGCTCTGGTGTTTGTAAAAAATGTTATTTCTAAATCTTTTTCAGACTGTAAAATTTTAATTTCTGCACTTGCATTTTCTGGCAAGAAAATTCCCAAGATTTGTCTATCACCAGTATTGCAACGCTCAGTTCCGACATCTTTTAAATTTTGTAATGATGGTATTGTGTAAAGCGTTCTAACAACTCTGCACTCACTATCAGTTTTGTCTAAAACATGAACTGGAACAGTTATTTCAGTTTTGTTTTTATGTGAATCCGTAACGCTGTATTTAACTTCATAATCCCCAGGTTTTGTTGCTTCAACATTGTTGAATTCGCAAATAATTTTGAAAGTTAAATCTCCATCTTCAAAATCTTTCGCGAATATTCTGAAACGACTATCTTTAATATTAAATTCGTCCGTCACATTTTTATCAATAGTAATTTCTGTCGCTCCATAAAAGATTGGGGCATTTGAAGTGCTGTAAAATGATTTATAACTTTCTGCTTCAAGAGTGAAATCTTGATTTGCAAAAACGACAGCAATAAGAGCAATTAAAGCAATTAAAATACTAAAAAATAAACTTTTTTTCATTATTCATCACTCCCTTTATTTTTGATGAATTGTAGTATATAATATGTTATAAAATAAATCAAGCGAAATATTTTTTCAATCTTGATTATTTTAAGATGAAATAATAAAAAAGGCAAAATAATAATTAAAAAAAGATTTTGCTGTTTTTTATTTTAGCCAAGAGGCTCTGGGCTAACTTGCCAAAGGATCTCTGTTTGATAATCTCCCGATGGGTATGTTTGGCTTGTTTCTAACTTTAACAAAAATCCTTCTATATTTTCCCATGTAACTAATGTGGTTTGTGGGCTTTCATCACTTTTGCCAGTATAAACAAGTTGTGGAGTTTTTGATAAAACATATTCAACGTTGTCTTTTTTGTAAATTAGAATATCTTCTAAGTTGTTATCGCCAGAAGTTAACGGACTTAAAATATAAGCATACAAATACCAGTTTCCGCCTTGCGCTCTTGTATCTGTGACTTGAATATTCCAGTCGGGATTTTGGCGAAATATTAAGCTTTGGTTTGATTGTGATGTGAAGGTTTTAAAATTTAACGATGACAAACTTGTTATTGCAACCGAGCCATCGACAGTTATTGTCAGCCATTTTGTTAAAAATTGCGTGTTTGCTGAAATTTTAACTGGTGTGTTTATTGCTATCTTATCTTCTAAGTCTAGCGTATAACTACCATATGTGTTTGCTGTTGTTGTTTTGGTTTGGTCTAGGTATTCCACTTGAATATTTGCGTTTGAATTTGTCAGACCTGTAATTGCTGTGGATTGATCTGTTAGCGCATCAACACTTAAAGACAATTTCCCCATGCTTATAACATTTGAAGTTAAAAACTTAAATGTTGATGTCGTGATTGGATAGCCTGTGTCTTCACTTGTCAGATTGTTATCAACACTTATAAGTTGAGAACTGCTTGTTTTAATTGTTAAATTGATATTTTGAGCATAATTTTCTTTATAGTATTCAGTAGTTGGGGCGTTATCAAAACCGCCAGCATCAGAAAGTGGAGATTTGGCGATGCCCCATAATCTTAACATTTGGGTGTTGATGTTAAATACATTTGGATTTGAACTGCTGCCTGAACCAAAACTAAAAATATTTCCTCCACGATTATACAATACGATGTTTTGTGGAGAAGTTATATTTATGTTTGCAACTTGTGCGAAATACATCAGTGCGGTGCTGCTGATAACTTCTGAATACAATCTAAAAGTGGAATTGCTTTTTAAAGTAAAATTAGAAACGCATTTGAACATTGGTACTGTATTGCTGACATATTTAGACGCAATAAAACTTGCATTTTCTTCCAAAGTGAATGAAGCGGCAATGTGAGATGAACTTCCAGATGCGTAGAACAAGCCGCTTTTAGTTGCTATGTTTGTTGATGAATTTTGATTAAAAAGCATTACAGGGGAAACATCTGTATATAAAAAATATGTTGAGCCTGCGGTCACTTGAAATTTTGCATTTTCAGCAACTGTTAAAGCCGCGTTTATGCCTGTAAACCAAATAACAGCATCTGATGTTGCATTTGATGTAACTGTAACATTTCCAGAAATATTTAATCTATTTGCTTCGCAAAATTCTTGGGCGTTAGTTGATGACTCGTTTTTGTCAATCGTAACTGTGCAGTTATTTATGTTTGTAACGCCATTTTTGTTATATACAAATTGTGGCCCAATGTAATTTATGTTATCTAAATTTATTGTCGTATTTGTATTTCCGTCATAAACGCCAATAACGCCATAATAATTTTTGCCGTTCCAAACGGCATTTTTTGCCGTAACAGAGATTACATTTGTGGTGCTTGGCACATATATTGTTGTTGAAACGCTAAGGCTGCTGCTGTCAATAACGGTATGGCCTGAGAAATCAATAACAATGCTACTTTTGGCAATATTAACTTTCGCTCCGCCGTTGAAAGTGATATCTCCATTAACTATGATTTCAGTTGATGTCGCGTCTTCTATTGCCGCTTTTAATTCAGCAAAATTTGATACATTTGCAGTCGCCATAACATCTCCCCAAAACTTTTTATTATACTTTATGAAGCAGCGTATAAAGTCGTGAATACATATTTAACTTATTCTAATAAAAGTTTTTATAGACTTGTAAATTCTAATTTTGATTTTCCATATCGAACGAAAAGTTGCTGCATTTTTGGCAATAAAAAATCGGGCATAAGCCCGATATTTATATTTAAGCGGTTTTGTTGATGCGTAATTATGCGATAGTATCTGTAAAATGTTAGTTTTGGTTTTCAAAATAACTTTTTAGTTCGCTAATAAATTTGTTACATACAAAACTATTTATCGAAGTTTGAAGGGTAATTGCAACAATATCTCTTGGTTTTGAAATAAAATCTGTTTCAATTATTTTCACGCGATTTGCTTTTATGTCTTCTTCTATAAATTCTTTTATAGAATAAGCAATGCCAAGATTTTTGCTGACAAAATCTGTGATAAGTCCAAAACTACCGATTTCAAAACTAGGACGAATGTTGATTTTATTTTCATTGCACATTTTATCAAAATAATCTCGATTTGATGATGGCCTTTTTTGAACTATAATTTTTTGATTAGCCAGTTGCTCTTTGCTTAAATGATTATGTGGAAAATCTGGATGAGCAATAAAACAATCGTTAGTTTGAGTTAAAGTTGTTACTTTAAATATATCCATATTGTCTATTGGTGAGTTTAATATTGCCAAATCAATTACGCCGGTTTTTACATATTTAGTCAACTTTTCGCTATTAGTGTCTGTTATGGTGATAACAATTTTAGGGTATTTTTTGTTGAATTGTTCAATAAATGGCAAAAGCAACTTTCTAATAATCGTTGAACTTGAACCGATGTTAAGAACGCCTTGTTCTAAATTTGATAATGCGGCGAATTTATTTATGCCTGAATTTAAAATTTGCATGGCGTTATAACAACTAGCATTAAACTCTTCGCCTTCTTTTGTTGGAACGGTGCCTTTTGCTGTTCTTATAAAAAGTTTGCCGCCAAGATAATTTTCTAGTTTTTGAATACTTTTTGTAATTGCTGGTTGAGAGATGTATAATTTTTTGCTTGCTAAAAGAATGCTTTTACTTTCATAAACCGCTAAAAACACTTTTATTAAATTTAAATCTAAATCATTATAATTCATGGTTATACCTTTTGCAAATATCTATTGTTTGAATTATATCAAATATTTATTTATAATGCAAGTGAATTACAAAAGTGTAAACACGGTTAATTAAAGGTTGTGCTACCGCGGATATAAGCGACGATTTTTGGAGCAAGTTGCAATACAGCATACGCAGAAAAAAAAGAGAGAATGCTAACGCACTCTCTTTTTTTTTCTTGGCGCAGAGTTAGGGATTCGAACCCCAGGATGCTTTCACATCAACGGTTTTCAAGACCGCCGCTTTCGACCGCTCAGCCAACTCTGCAAAGCATGATAACTTTATCATATTAATTTTATATTGTCAATTATTTTTTGATAAAAATTTTTTAAAATTTGGTTTAAAACAAATTATTATTGACAAATATTTAGTTTTGATATAAAATATAATTAGAGGTCAAATATGAAAGAAGTTAGATTTGGTAAAAATGTTTATAAAATTGAAAATTTATATAAAGGCTTAACTTTGGACAAAAGCGGTAATTATGTTGTTCAAAGGATGAATAGCACATCAAGCCGCGTTGGCATTTCAATGGACGCCATGGTAAAAATT
>CALBYO010000029.1 GCA_937889705.1 uncultured Bacillota bacterium
TAATAATATAGCCTATTTTTTAATCGGTTGTCAAATATAAAGGTATAATTGCCGTTAAAAAGTTCAAAATAACTTGTAGGTGAATTATGGATATAAGATGTAGAAAAACAAGTTGTAAATATAACGATAGGCAAACTTGCCAAGCAAAAGAAATTTTAATAGGTAAAAAAGTTGATTGCACAACCTTTGTAAAAGGTGATAAAAATCAACCAGATTTATCAAAATCTATTTTTCAGGAAACCCCTGAGTTCGCAACGCAGCGTGATGTAAAAACAATGAAAATTGGCTGTAAAGCAGATTGCATTTTTAATGATAATGGCAAATGCACGGCAAATGGCATCACTGTCAATTCTCTTATCGAACCTTATTGCATGACCTTTTTGAAGAAGTAAATAATGTTTATCTGACAAAACCATCAATAAAAATTTTGAACTAAATTAAGAATTTGTTTAAAATATTTTGCATATAAATAATTATGTGTTAATATATTTGCAAGGAGGATATTATGGCAAAAAGTTCACAAAAAGGTTTTGGCGGAAGAATCGTTCTTTTCTTAATTTGTTTCTTTTTAGGCTGGTTAGGAATTGATAAGCTTTACATGAAAGGTTCATGGAAAATCGCTCTTGTAAAATTCTTATTGAACTTCCTTATCATCGGCGAAATCTGGAACATTTATGATATGATCTGTGCTCTTCTTGGATGCTACAAACTTAACCCACTTGAATAGTCTGTTAAGAAAAATGAAAACACCTTTTATAAGGTGTTTTTTGTTCTATGTATAATTGCCATAAAGAAATCAAAAAACATGGAAATTTTAGAATTAAAACAAAACGAAGTTGAACAAGTAAAAGATTTGCTTGTTGATTTACAAAAATATGTTATATCGATTGATAAGTATAATTTGAACATTATTTCAAAAGATTATCGCGAAAAATATTTTGAATATTTACTTAATGATTGTAACAATAATCAAGGTAAAATATTTGTTGCCGTTGAAAATAATGATATAATTGGCATGATTGCTGGTTATATTCAAAAATATGAAAATAGAGATAAATTAGATTATCTTTGCCCTAAAAAAGGAATTGTCGCTGAACTGATAGTAAGTAGAGATTATCGTAACAAGGGCATTGGGCAATTATTGTTAGATAAGATTGAAAATTATTTCAAATCGATTGATTGTGAGTTTGTCCAAATTGATATTTTTGCTTATAATGAAAATGCAAAAAAGTTTTATTATAAAAATGGATATGAAGATAGAATGATAACTGTGTTCAAAAAGATTGATTAATACTTAAAGTTTGTTTTAATTCTAAATTAGAACGAACTTTTTTGTTTATGTTAATGACAAATTAATAAGTTCGCATATGTTAAAAAAAGCATTTAAGTTTGACAAATTTTAAACTTAAATATGACGCTATTTAAGCAAATTAGAACTAACATGTTTATCAAGTTCTGCATATTATATTCTAAATTTAATAATACGGAGATATTACATGAAATGTAATAAATATAAACAAAAAAATTGCTGTGTATGTACGCCAGAAGAATTTACTTTAAGCGTTAATCAAGTAGAGTTACAGGGCTCGCGAGGTTTGCAAGGTCCAACAGGTCCAACTGGTCCAACAGGTGCGCAAGGCGAGCAAGGAATAATAGGCCCAACTGGTCCTCAGGGCGAAATCGGTTTACAAGGTATACCAGGCGAAAGGGGAGAAAAAGGCGACAGAGGAGAAAAGGGCGAAAAAGGTGATAGGGGTGATGATGGCTCATTAATTATACCTAGTTATGGAAATTTTATAAACTCGGCTCAACAAACGGTACAATTTAATACCATGCAAAACGGATTTATTTCTTTTAACTCAACGCAAATTTCTCAGGGAATTGAATTAGAAAACGGGACAGACATAAGAATTGAAAATGCAGGAGTGTATAAAATTGACCTTTCGCTTTCAATTAATAACTTCTATAATTCAAGTAATTTGATGTTGTATGTAAATAATTCGCCTGTGTCAAATTTGTTATCTTCATTTGCAAATAGTAATTTTTCAACAACAAGAATTATAAGTTTGGAGGCAAATGACATAGTAAAGATTGGCGCCACAATTACGCGCTTTGTGTTGAATCCTGGCTTGTCACTTTCAATTTTCAAAATTGATGAATAACAGGTTTGAAATCTATAATATTTATTAAAATGACTATAAAAGAACGAATAAACAAAAAACGAAACAAAATATAAATTTTTTTGAAAGTTATTTTAATTAATTTAGAATATTTAAGTTTTTATGATAGAATCACTTTTATGAAAAGTGATTCCTCATATATTTTTTTGCATCGAATGTTCAGAGGTATGGCTGATGCAACTATAAAAGTTTTTATTCCATTGCTTATTCTTAAAGCAACTGGAAATTTGATGTTGAGTTTTGTTTATTTAGTAGCAAATTATTTTTTCGCATCAGTTTTGTTTGCTATTCTTAAAAAATTTATACAAAAATACATGTTTTTATGTTTAATTTTATCTATAATTCCAATTGTCGGTGGCGTCTTTCTATTGATGATACAAATGAATATATGGATTGTACTTGTTTTGGCGCTGCTTTATGCAATTTCAGATGTTCTATATTATGGCGGTTTAAATTTAATTTTTGCAACA
>CALBYO010000030.1 GCA_937889705.1 uncultured Bacillota bacterium
CTTTTGAAGATGCAAAAAACGAAACCTTAGAATATATAAATTCTGGCAAGGCGCTTCAAAAATTGAAAGACATAATTTCAGCACAAGACGGCGATTTAAGTTTGTTTGATAAAAATTATAGAGAGCGTTCACTGCAAAATAAAGTTGAAATACTTTCCGACCGCGATGGAATAATTTCAAATATTGACTGCACAAAACTTGGTTTTTTGTGTAGAGATTATTGCAAAATTGAAACGAACAAAGGGCTTACTCTTAACAAAAGTTTGGGTGAAAGCATAAAAAGGGGTGAGAAGTTAATCACACTTTATGGCAATGAAACCGATTTAGATTTTAAAAGCATATTTGAAATTGACGATAACAAAGTGGAAACTAAACTTGTTTATGAGATAGTAAAATAAAATTGCCTATTGACATATTTTAAATGTATGTTACAATGAAATTAATTACAAAAGTGAAATCCGTTTAAAGGAGAAATAATATGTCAAAAAAATATAATAGCAAAAAGAATATAGTTCTAGGAAATGTATTAAAAACAGACTTTGCTAATTATGTTAAGCATAAAAGGACATATAACAACACTCAAAGCGATTGGGTAGATAAAGAAGAATTAAAATCAAAAGACGAAAAAAATTACGATTTGTTAAAATTCGCTTTTGAAGGCAATAAGAAAATGATGAAAATTGCATTGACAACAGGAGTTGGTGCAGACATCAACACAGTAGATAGCAACGGAAATAACGCTTTAATGCTCGCAGTTTATTCAGGTGATGTTGACGCAGTTAAATTTTTGCTCAATTTCCATAAAGACGAAAAGTCAAATATTTTAAGTGATGTAACTCCAATAGACTTAACTCATTTTAATAAAGATTTGTTATCGCCATTGCATTTGGCAGTTCATTTGAACAACATTCATATTGTTAAAGCACTTTTAGATGCTGGTTTAGATGCAAATATTTTAGGAAAATACAAAGAAACTCCACTTATGTATGCAACTCGCGCGAACAACGCAGAGATGATAGACATTTTGTTGCATCATAACAAAGAAAACGCAGCAAATATAAATCAAAGAAATAGAGAAGGCCTTACACCATTAATGCTTGCTGCTCAAAATAAAGATAGGGTTGAATCATTCTATACGCTTTTAAAATCTGGTGCAGAAATAATGATGAAAGATTATGAAGGCAGGAACGCATTTATGCACGCTGCAAATAATAATTGCTCACATTATATGGACACACTTATCAAAAGAGCGGACAATAATATGCTTAACATGGTCAATACTCAGGACAAAAACGGCGTTTCAACAATGATGATTGTTGCAAAACGCGGAAACAGGCAAGCACTTAGAGTTTTGATTTCTCGCGGTGCAAATGTATTTTTAAAAGACAACCACGACAAAACTGCACTCGACTATGCAATAAAAGCAGAAAATCCAACTTGCAAAGAAATATTGGTAAAAACATATAAAATTTACGAAAATGCAAAAGAAATTCAGGACGAATTGCAAAGAGAAAAATTCTTGCAAAATAATCTTGGAGAATTTGGAAAGCAAAATCGTGTTCAAAATTCATGTATAAAATAATCGCTGATTAAAGCGATTTTTTTATTAAATTCTCTTGTAATTTAGCAAAATATAATGTATTATTTTTGTTGATTGCAGAGATGTCAGAGTGGTCGAATGTGCTGGTCTCGAAAACCGGTATACCGCAAGGTATCGAGGGTTCAAATCCCTCTCTCTGCGCCAGAAAGGAAATTGTCGGGCTTTTGGCTCGATTTTTTTTGCAAAAAAATACATCGCTCTTTCGCCCGCAATTTCCTTTTTACCGACCAAACGCGAAATTGGCTAAGCAATTTCGGTCGGTACTCTCGTGCGAAGTAGATGCTTCGAAGAAATGTCTTCATTTGATTTTTGGTTTTATAGATGTATATGTTGGATTTTAATCCATTTATAAACTTTTTTGGGTTATTTTTGTTAAAAAAACAAAAAATTTTGTGGTTGTGTGGTATTATATTTATAGGGATAATTTAAACTATTATTTTTAGTAAAAATGAAAGTCAAAATTTGGGGAGGGCAAAATGAGATATATTATATTGCTTCGTGGGATTAATATTAGCGGCAAAAACAAAATAGCAATGCCAATGTTAAAAACTGTTTTGGA
>CALBYO010000031.1 GCA_937889705.1 uncultured Bacillota bacterium
GGTGTTGGCATAGTTCTCCTTTATTTTGTCATTCGTTTTGCAATTTCATATTTTGTGTCGTTTGTTGGCATAACTTCTCTGCAATATTTTTCAATTTTTGATGTAAAATCTTCAAAATCTGAATTATCAAATCGTCCAGATAATTGCCTAATTGTCAACATCATTGTGAATGCCGTTCTTTTTGTTTCAAAATTTTTAATTGAAACATCTTCAAAAATCATTTCGCCTTTAAAACCACGGCCTGAAAAAACTTTGAAAATTGTTTTTTTGCTGTCCATTTCGATTTTTGGTACAACTGTTTTTAGAACATTGTCCAGGTCAATATAAAATTGAGTTGTGAACATTTGTTTAATACCGTCTGTTAAGAAAAACATATGGTCTTGAACTGTATCTCTCAAACCGATTTCATGAATAAATACTTTTTCAACGCGTTGAATATTGTTTCTTTTTGTTGAACTATCATATCTTTCTCTTTCAACCTTGAAAAATGCTTTGTTATTTTCTGTTGACTTACACAAATTCAAACCGGCACTTTTTAAAAGATTATTTGGACTATCCAAATAAACTTCTTTTTGAACTGACCTGCTTTCTGGGATAAAAGTATACAAATGCAAAACATCTTGCAACTGCAAAACCTTTTTCATTGTTGTTTTTGCAAAAAGTGTGTAAGTTTTAACGCCTTCTGACGACTTTTCAATAAACTTTCCCATTGATACCTCTAAAATTATTATATATTATCTTTCTAATTTTAACAAATAAATCAATAAAAAAGCAAAAATAAAATGCCCTAGCGAGCATTTTATTTATTTTGTTATTTATTTAAAATCTTATTTTTCATTTCTTGAAATTCTTCTTCCGAAATAATGCCGTTTTGTTTCAACTCATTTAATTTCGTTAATTGAGAATATACATCTTCATTAAATGATTGTTTTTGAGTTTCAACTGCTTGTGTTTGTGGCATTGAAGTATTTTGTTTTAGTTCAACTGTAACGCCGTTATTTGACATAGTCATTTCACTGCAACCTTTTGCCATCAAGCCAAATCCAACCCAGTGAAGAATCATTGCTGAAAGATAAATCAATAATGAAATAATTGCCAATATATCTGTAACAGCGATAACTGAATAGATGAAATAGATTACGACTACACTTTCAATAATTGAAAATGTTAAATAAGCACTTTTCTTTGCGTAATAAATTTCAGGACTTGCGTTTGCATATTTTATTGATAAAATACCAAAAGTTAAATATCCAGCGCCGAGCAACAACCCTACAAGTCCAGCAATAAAGACGATTTCACCTGCTGTGATAAGCGCTGCATCACCAGAATTCATAAACGCTGATCCAACAATCAAATAATAGATTCCTGCAATTATTAAAAATGATGCTAAAATTATATCAATAATTCCAGCTGCTAAATTACAACCTCTTCCTTTTTTCATTTTTCCCTCCATAAATTTATTATACTATACATATTTTATTCGTCAAAGCGAAATTCAACAACTTCCGCATTTTTGATTTTCTTCGCAAACACATTGCCGTCAGTTGGAAAACCATTAAAATAACAATTAAAAATTTTCCCAACGCTTGAATGTGAAACAACTAAAACATTTTTATTTCCGTATTGATGTTTAATAAAATCAATAAATTCAAATACGCGTTTTGCCATATCAATGATAGGTTCGTTGTCAATTCCATTTTCCAAAACATTAATATTCCAATTAAGTTCTCCGTGCATATCACAATATCTTACGCCTTCAAACTTACCGTAATCTCTTGCCAAAATTCTATTATCATAATTGATTGGCAAACCGATATTTTTATTAACAATTTCGCATGTGTGCATAGTTCGCTTTAATGGCGAACAATATATTGCATCAATTTTTACATTTTTTAACGCTTCGGCAGCAATCAATGCTTGTTTTAAACCATTTTCAGAAAGTTCAACTTCCGTTCTGCCTGTTATGATTTCACTTGCATTGCTTGTTGTTTCTCCATGTCTTACAAAATATATCATGTCTATATGTTATCATACTTTTTTCAAAAATACAATAGACATAAAAAAACTCTTTCCTAGCGAAAGAGTTTTTTCTCACACAAATTTACTTTTTTAAATTTTAATTATTTTAATTCTACAGTTGCGCCTGCTTCTTTTAATTTTGCTTCAAATTCTTTTGCTTCAGCAGCTGGAACATTTTCTTTAATTGTAGAAGGAGCATTGTCAACCAAAGCTTTTGCTTCTGAAAGTCCAAGTCCTGTGATTTCTCTAACTGCTTTAATAACTGCAATTTTGTTTGCACCTGTTTCTTTAAGTGCAACAGTGAATTCTGTTTTTTCTTCAGCAGCTGGAGCAGCAGCACCAGCAGCAGCGCCACCAGCAACAACTGTTGCAGCAGCTGAAACGCCGAATTCTTCTTCTAATTTTTTAACTAAGTCGTTAAGTTCAACAACTGTTAATGTTTTGATTTCTTCAATGAATTTATCTAAATCTGCCATTTTATTTTCCTCCAAGATTTATTTAATTAGTTGTTCTTTTCTGCGATTGCATTAAGCGCAATAGCCAAGCCGCGAACTGGGCTTTGTAATAAAAATAGTAATTTTGCAAGAAGCACTTCTTTTGATGGAATGTTTGCAAGCTTTTCAACCATTGCTACATCGATAATTTGACCATTCAAAACGCCACCTTTAATTTGCATTTTTTGTGTGTTTTTGATTGTGTCTACAATGATTTTATTTGGAGCAACTTCGTCTTCAAATCCGAATGCAACTGCGCTTGTGCCTTCCAAAACACCCTCTAAGCCTGTGATACCACATTCTTCAAGAGCACGAAGAAGAAGACGGTTTTTATAAACCTTGTAATCTGCGCCTGCATCTCTAAATGCTGCACGCATTTTTGTGTCTTCTTCAACTGTAAGACCGCGATAGTCCACAAAAGTAAGTGATTTTGCGCGTTGAATTTTGCTTTTAATTTCTTCAACTAAAAGTTTTTTAGCTTCTAAACTAGCACTCACTTTTTTACATCTCCTTTTAATAAATTTGTGCGAAACAAAAAAATAACTCTCAAAGCCCGAACCAAGACTTTGAGAGATAAACATCTTTCAAAAACTATCACCTCGGCAAGCACAATACTTTGTTTACGGTTAAACCACTTGCTGTCTTCGGACTTTTATTATTTAATTGCTGAGTTAATATAGCACATCAAAAGGTAATTGTCAACAATTTTTTTATAAATTATATATTGATTTTTTATATTTTATTTAGTATAATCTTTATAAGAGGTAAATATGGGACTTTATGACAATAAAAACCAATTAAATAGAGAAGCGGCTCAAATCGCGTTAGAAGTAAGCCGTGCAACAGAAAAAGACATTATCGAACTTTTGAACTCTTTTGTTCCAACTTTTAAATCAATGCAAAAGAAATACTATACTTTCGCTTATGGCAAAATTAAGGAACAAAAAACAAAAATAAACGAACTCACAAAGTCCTTACAAGCAGCAAAAGCAAAGGCTATTAAAGCACAAATTTCTCTTGACGCATATAAGGAATATGTCCTTTACCATTCTTCCATTGAACATAAAATTGACAGTTTCCAAAGAGAAATTAGCCAAGAAGAAATCAAACAATCAACAACTGGCATTGTTAAAAAACAAGATTTAGTGTTAGATAATAGGTTTTGCCTCAGAGATTACAACTATCTTGAATACGCAAAAGCAAAACTTTCTAGTTATCCAACTCCATACACATCAGTGGAAAAAGCAAATCGTTTTATCGAGTCATATCAAAAGAAATTGTCTGGGCTTGTGGATAGCATGATTTCAATTAGAAGAGATATTGACCGCAGACTTGAACAAATTGACGAATACAAATTGCAAACAAAAAACGAAATAGAAGAATTTAATGAATTTACAAAACAATATCAAGATTTTGAAAAAGAAATATTTAAAGATTGCAGATACAGGGTCGAACAATATGTAAAAAAGAGCCCAGATAGCGAAATTAAAAAACAAATTTTGAAATCATTAAATCGTTCAAAATATGAAGCAATGAGCAAAGACCCAAAAGAATACAATCTTGTAACTTCAAAAACATTATTCAATTTAGTTGCTGATGTGGCAAACGATTTGGTAAAATTAAACGAACAAACAAACGATAAAGGAATGGAGTAATGGGATTTTTTGATAAAATTTTAAGCGCTATCGGTTTTGAAAGCGACGATGACGAACCAAAGCCAAGCAAAGAAAAGAAAAACAAAAAAGAACAAATAACAAGCGCAAAATTTGACTTGTCTAAAAGTCAAGAACCAGAAAGTAAAGAACTTTCGCGTTTTGGAAACACAAAGCAAGAAAAAACGGAAGAAGAACTTGAAGTATTCTCACCTGAAACACAAACCGACATAGAAAACATTTTAACAAAAGTTAAAAATGGAGATAATGCTTTAATAAATCTTGCCGCATTTTCAGACGAAGACAGAATAAGAGCACTCGACTTTATTTCAGGTGCATTGTTCATTATGGAAAAGAATATAAAAAGAATTGAAGGAACATTGTTTTTAATTTCAAACAATTAATGGAGCAAATTTGAAACTTGATAAGAGAACAAAAATTTTAATATGTTTAAATGTTGCGATTATTGCCGTTGTGCTAATCGCAGATTTAATTTCTAAGCATTTTACAACTGGGTACGACACAGCAAAGTCAATAATTCCATCTATCATCAATTTTAAAAGCAGCCAAAACACTGGCGCGGCTTGGAGCATTTTTTCAGGCAGCACAATCGCTTTAATTATTATCACTTTTGTTGCAATCGCACTTATCACCTTTTACGCAATCTGGTCAAAAAACAAATCATATCTTTTTAACATTTCAATTTCACTTATTTTAAGTGGCGCAATAGGCAACTTGATTGATAGACTTATTTTTGGTTATGTCAGAGATTTCATTCAGTTTGATTTTTGGAAATCTTTTCCGATTTTTAACTTGGCAGATGCCGCATTGACTATTGGCGTTGTTTGTTTATGTATTTATTATTTAATTCAAATAATTAAAGAATATAAAAACAAAAAAAATAAAGATAAAAATGACGATAAAAATAATAAAATAAATATTGAAAAATAAATAAAAAATGGAAAAAAAAGTATTTTTAATTAATGAAAATAATATTAATAAAAGGCTAGACTC
>CALBYO010000032.1 GCA_937889705.1 uncultured Bacillota bacterium
GGTCGACCTTGAAGAAATGATGCAATCAATAGAAGATTTTGGTCTTAAAATGGTAAATATTGAAGACGCAGACATCGTGCTTGTTAATACATGTGCGTTTATTTTGCCAGCAAGACAAGAAGCAATCGAAAACATTTTGGAAATGATTGAACTCAAAAAACGCGGCAAACTCGAAAAAGTTATAGTCACTGGCTGCTTAAACCAAAGGTATTTAGAAGAACTTAAAAACTATCTTCCAGAAGTTGATGCATTTGTGCCAATCAAAGATAATAAAAATATAGTAGAGTTAATTGCCGATACATACAATCTTGATATTGAAATCAAGAAAAAAAATGACAAGCAAAAAGCAATGACTCCTAAACACTATGCATATCTAAAAATCGCAGACGGCTGCAACAACGGCTGTTCATATTGTACAATCCCAAGGATTAGGGGAAGATATCGCTCTGTGCCTTTTGAAGACGTTATCAAACGCGCAAAAGAACTTGTAAGTGGCGGTGCAAAAGAGTTGATTATCGTTGCACAAGATGTGACAAGATACGGCATTGACCTATACAAAAAATACAGGCTCGTTGAACTTTTAAGAGAACTTTCAAAAATCAAAAATGTTAAGTGGATTAGGCTACATTACTTGTATCCAGAACTTGTAACGGACGAACTTTTAGCAGAAATCAACAATAACAGCAAAGTTTGCAAATATTTGGATATTCCATTGCAACACATTGATGACAGCATCTTAAAAAGCATGAATAGGCGTGCTGGCGAAGCGGAAGTTAGGGCACTTTTGGACAAAATAAGAGCAAATTATCCTAATATTTGTATTCGCTCAACATTCATAATTGGCTATCCACATGAAACAGGCTTGAAATTTAAAAAATTAATCAATTTCTTGAAAGAATACAAATTGGAAGAAGTCGGTTTCTTCCCTTATAGCCGCGAAGAAGGAACAAAAGCATTCTATTTAAAAGGTCAAGTTTTTGAATTTATCAAGCGCAAACGCGTGAAAAAAATAGAACAAGTTCAAGCAGAAATTGCAAATGAAATCAACCAAAGTCAAATTGGTCAAGTTGTAGAAGTTGTCGTTGACGCTTTTGATAGCGAAGAGGGATATTTCATTGCAAGAACCGAAAAACAAAGTCCAAATGTCGATTTTAATGTTAAAATTGATTGCAGCGAGAATGTAGAAGTCGGTCAATTCTATAAAGCAAAAATTATCGGCTATGAAGGATATTCTTTCATCGCCACAACTAAATTAGACTAATCGTTTTGGAAATTTATAATTGTTTGATAAAATCAAATTAAGGAGTTTTTATGACTATACCTAACAGAATTACATTAGCAAGAATTATCATGATACCATTGATGGCATTATTTTACCTTGCTACATTCATTCCTTACGGAAAAATCGTAGCACTTGTCCTTTTCATCGTTGCTGCATTGACAGACTTCGTTGATGGCCACATCGCTAGAAAATACAACATGGTTTCAGACCTTGGCAAATTCTTAGACCCAATCGCAGATAAACTTTTAACAACAACTGCATTGATTTTGGTAATTTGTGATGGCACAGTTCCACAACCTTATGGAGCAATCGCAGCAATAATCATTTTGGCAAGAGAATTTGCAATTTCAGCATTTAGACAAATCGCTGCAACAAAAAATTTTGTTATGGCAGCTGACTGGTGGGGCAAAATCAAAGCAAACCTTCAATTTTTCTCATTTGGCGGTTTAATGCTATTGTCTTTCTTGTATACAGACACAACTTATTCTGGTGTTGGAATTCAAGTTTTTGAAATCGTAAACTGGGTTTTGCTTGGTCTTGCAATTATTTCAGGTATAAATTATCTTGTTAAAAATAGAGCAGTTTTAAAGAGTAATAAAGATGAAAAATAGCATTTTTAAATGTTTTGGAATCACAAAAGCAGATGTAACTTCAATACTTTCAGACATCTTCGCTAACAGCAAAGGTGTTTTAATTACTTTGCAAGAAGAAGGTCCGATTGTTAGTATAAAAATTGACGCTGATGACTCGAATAACAGGGTTATGGATAAAACTGCGGAGATTTTTCAACGTTTATATAATTATATCTATGCCGAAGAAGACATCTCAATTTACGAAGCGGTTTTTAGACTCATGAAACTCAATCATCTAACGCTAGCAACGGCGGAATCAATCACAGCGGGCAATGTGAGCGCGTGTTTTGTTAAATACAACGCAGGGGCAAGTCAAATTTTGCTGGAAGGAAATGTTGTATACACAAACAACGCTAAAATGCGTATGCTTGATGTGCCTGAAAAGGTTTTAAACACGCACACAGCGGTGAGCGTTGAAACAACATATGACATGGCAAAAGGCTGCTTAAACAAAAGCGGAGCAGACATTGTTATTGCCACAACAGGCTATGCTGGTGGGGACAATAATCCAGATAATGGACTTGTTTATATCGCTATTGGCGACAAGAAAAAAATTGATGTTTATAAAAACATATTTGAAGGAAATCGCGAAGAGATTATAGAAATTACAACCATGGCGGCATTTTTCTATTTGATTAAAAAATTGCGTAAAAACGATTTCTTTTTAGAAAAAAATATTGTATAATAAAAATGTTAAGTAAAGATAAATTAAAAGGAAAATACTATGGCAGAAAAAGGTAAAATTCATTCATTAGATGACGCACTTGCGCAAATTGAAAAACAATTCGGTAAAGGTGCAATTATGAGATTGGGCGATGCTCCAATTCAAAAAATTGATGTTATTAGCACAGGTTGCTTGTCACTAGACTTAGCACTTGGAATCGGCGGTGTCCCAAGAGGCAGAATTATTGAAATTTATGGGCCAGAATCATCTGGTAAAACAACTGTTTCATTGCACATTTTGGCTGAAGCACAAAAAGCAGGTGGTACTGCTGCATTCATTGATGCTGAGCACGCATTAGACCCAATTTATGCTCAAAAACTTGGCGTTAACATTGATGAACTTTATGTTTCTCAACCAGATAACGGCGAACAAGCACTCGATATCTGCGAAACACTTGTTAAATCAGGTGCTGTTGATATCGTTGTTATCGACTCAGTTGCTGCATTGACACCAAAAGCGGAAATTGACGGCGAAATGGGCGATTCCCACATGGGACTTCAAGCAAGGCTTATGAGTCAAGCGCTTAGAAAAATCACTGCTATTACAGCAAAAAGTAATACTTGCGTAATTTTCATCAACCAATTAAGAGAAAAAATGAACACAATAGGCTTTGGCACACCAGAAACAACAACAGGTGGTAAAGCATTGAAATTCTATGCAAGTATCAGGCTTGATGTAAGAAAAATTGAATCTATGAAAGATAGTTCAAACGAAGTCTACGCTTCAAAAACAAAAGTTAAAGTTGTTAAAAACAAACTTGCTCCACCTTTCAAAACGGCAGAATTTGAAATCGTATTCGGAAAGGGTATTTCAAAAGAAGGCAACATATTAGACCTTGCAGTTGATAACGGACTTGTTCAAAAAACAGGTGCTTGGTATTCATATCAAAGCAACAAAATTGCCCAAGGAAGAGAAGCAGCAAAATCATTCTTGCTTGCAAATCCAGACATTTTAAGCACTTTGGAACAACAACTCAAAGAAAAACTCATGAATAACAATTAATGAGTAAATTTCATATAAATTCTTAATGGAATTTATATATAGACAGACAAATATAAATTATTTTAAACAAGGAAACGGCGATGAACTCGTCGTTTTTCTTCATGGTTGGGGGGCTGGAAGCGAACTTTTTGCGCCTTTTGCATCTTGTTTCGACACAAACAAATACACCATGTTATTTATCGATTTTCCACCGTTTGGAAAAAGTTCACAACCAAATGAAGTCTGGACAATGCAAGATTATTTTTCATCGACCCTGCTAATTATTCAAAATCAGCAAAAAGAAAAAACATACAACTCGCTAAATATCATCAGCCATTCATTTGGCGGTCGTGTTGCAATTTTGCTTGCAAGTAGCGGCGATATAGAAATTGATAAACTTGTTTTGATAGGAGCAGCAGGCATAAAACCGAAACGTAGCCTAAATTATCATTTTAAAGTGTTAAAATATAAAATTATCAAAAAGATTTCACCCGAAAAAGCAGCAAAAATGGGTTCAAATGATTATAAACAGTTGTCAACTGTCATGAAATCAACCTTTTCAAACATCGTCAACACAGATTTAACGCCAAATTCAAAACTTATACCTTGTAAAACACTTATAATTTATGGCAAAAATGACAAAGAAACGCCTATTTATATGGCTAAAAAACTACATAAAAACATTAAAAACTCACAACTTATAATCATTAAAAACTCTGGACATTTCGTATATTTAGAGCAGTCAAACATCGTACTAAAATATGTTGGTTTATTTTTAAATAGTTGACAAAATCTATTTTCAAATTAAATAAAATATGATAAAATGGACTTAATTAAACAAAGTAGCATATTAATTTATGGAGCGACAATGAACTTTTTTGATTTATCAAACTTATACATCGGAATTGCACTTGCAGTTTTAAACGGCGTTTTGCTTTGCTTTGCAAGTTGTAAATTTCTTCAAATGATTCAACTTTCTGGTTATAAAGTCAACGGATATAGAGCCTGGCTCGCAGACACGCACGCAAACTATTTTTCAAGAATAGTCATGCTCAGTTTTTTGAGTTACGCGTGTATGCTTGTTTCTGCGGCACTTTTCAACTCGTTTTTAGATAAGCAAAGTTAT
>CALBYO010000033.1 GCA_937889705.1 uncultured Bacillota bacterium
AACTTATATGGTAGTTAATGACTCAGAAAAAATTAAAATTTTAGACTTTATTGCTTGTTGTGATGATTTTACAAACGGCAAGTTTTTGCTTGTAGATAGCAAGATAAACAACTTGTTAAAGAAAATTGGTGAAAGCGATGCACTTTATAATTTGTTTCAAGAAGTTTTAACGAATTACAATTTTGAAAAGGAATTTTCGCATGCGCAATTAAAATTTATTGGCAAACCAGCAAAGTTTGAAATGCCAACTGAGCCTTACAAAATTTTGCCACTTGTGTTTTGCATGCTTGTTAAAATCCAAGATAAAAGTTTAGATTTTCCAACATTTTTGAAAACATATTTTGCTGGCGAAAATGATGAACTTTTTGAATTTTCAAAACAAGTTATTGTGCCATTTAGGAATATTGTTGCAGCAGTGTTTGAAGTTCCTGTTGACAGCAAAGTGGAGCCTGCTATAATAAATGAAGAAAGCAGTGCACAAGCAAAGTTAAACTTGCCTAAAAAAGAAATGCCAAATCAAAAGGAAGAAGACATGGAAAAAGAATTTGAAATTGCAGAGAACGAAGAAGTCGAATACGAAGAAGTAGACCTAACAAAATATTTTGAAGAAATCAAAAAATTAATCAATGATATGATGACAGAAATTGATTATATGCATCGTTTGAAAAAAGAAATTAAAGAAGACGCATATATGATTTTAGATGCAATGATTGCTGCATGCGATATGCAAGATTTGAAAATTTTAAACGGCTTGATTGCTGGTTTTGAATATGTTGCACCATCAATTAAGAGTATTAAATTTTTGTATAAAGAACTTAAAAAAGTTTTGCTTGATATGTATGAAGAATTAGTTTAAAAAAATCGCCGTTTGGCGATTTTTTTTAATATTCTGCAAGTGTGGCAATACCAACTGAACCAATTCCAACATGAACACCGAACATTGGGCTAACTGCAAATTTTTCAATTTTCATTTTTGGGAATTTTGCAGCAAGTTTGTTGTATAACATTGGCAAGTTTGTTTCTTCATAAATGAAGCAGGCTGCCATTTTTTTGATTTTCTTAGGTAGCATTGCGATTGCGTCAACTATTGCTTTTCCAAGACCTAATGTTTTTTTAGTAACTGAGATTTCGTTATTTTTGAAAAGGAAGATTGGCTTAATTTTCAAAACGTCTAAGATAGTTGCTGAAAGTTTGCCAATTCTGCCACCGCGTTTTAGATATTCCATTGTTGAAGGAACAAATTGAATTTGCAAATTTTCTTTAATTTTAGGAGCAATTTCTACGAGTTCTTCAAAAGTTTTGCCTTCTCTGGCGAGATCCATCATTTCTTCAAGCATCATAACTGAGCAAGCGCAAACAGCGCCGGTGTCTATTGCTTTGATTTTCTTTCCTTCAAAACTTGAAGCGGCGATTGTTGCAGAGTTGATTGTGCCTGAAAGGTATTCTGCGATTGTTAAAATGAATATTTCTGCGTTTTTGTCTTCGTTATAAATTTCTTCAATAGCGTCACTGAATGCTTGTGGGTTTGGTTGGCTTGATGATGGGAAATTTTTTGAATTTTTAATTTTTTCATAAAAAGGTGCCCATTCGTCTTGAAAACCTTCTTCAACTGTTTCGCCGTCTAACATCATTTTAAGCTTTACAACTTTGACTTTGTTTTGTTCGGCAAATTCTTTTGTGATCCCAAATGTGGAATCAACTATAAATCTAATCATTAAATACCTCGAAGTTTGTTTTGTATTATTATATTTTCATTTAAAATTAATAATTACTTAGATAATAAATTAAAAGTTAGCAAA
>CALBYO010000034.1 GCA_937889705.1 uncultured Bacillota bacterium
TACTTTACTCATATATGCTTTCCTCCATTTTTATTCTGCTACTTCGCAGATGCTTACTAATTTTTTGCATCCGCTCTTTTCAAACTTAACTTTTCCATCTGTAAGCGCAAATAGAGTGTAGTCTTTTCCAAGTCCAACGTTTTTACCTGGATATACTTTGGTTCCTCTTTGACGGATAATTATTGAGCCAGCCAATACAAATTGACCATCTGCTGCTTTAACGCCAAGGCGTTTTGAATTACTATCTCTGCCGTTCTTAGTTGAACCGCCACCCTTTTTGTGAGCGAAAAGTTGAATATTAAATAATTTCATTTTCGACCTCCACTTTTAAATATTTTTTATATTCTTTTTCAATTCTTTGTGATGATATTTTTAATGCTTTCAAAATGTTTTGAGCATTTATAATGTCGTTTTCTGAAACATTTTTTGCAAAAGTTAAATCAAACTTTGCGTTTTTATCGTTTCTTTGCACATTTAATTTGATATTCATAACTTCGGAAAGACAAATTTCTGCGTTTTGCACAAGCGATGAAACCGCCGCACAAACAATGTCTTCCCCACTGCTAGCATAGCCTGCGTGACCATTACAAGTGAAGCCCATTATCAAATTATTCTTTTCTTTAAAAACTAAATTTATCATCTTACTTAATAGCCGTTATTTTCAATTTTGTATATGGTTGTCTATGACCTTGTTTTCTGCGAACATTTTTCTTAGCTTTGTATTTGAAAACAACAATTTTGTCTCCTTTACCATGTTCAACAACTTCGGCTTCAACTGTGCAGCCTTCAACATAAGGATTGCCAGCTTTAACATTTTCCCCATCGGATACTAACAATACATTCAAATTGATTTTATCGCCAACATTGCGTTCTAATTTTTCAACTTCAATGAATTGACCTTCTTCAACTTTGTATTGCTTTCCGCCAGTTTCAACTATTGCAAACATTACAAGTACCTCCTCTAACCAGACTCGCTTTTATGGTGATGACTTTCGCCATAACTTAAAAAACCACTTCAACGCGGTAACATGGTAAATTTAACATAAAAAACACTTGTTGTCAAGTGTTTTTAAAGTGAATTTTAAAATTCATATTCCTGATTTTTGTTTTGATTTTTATCTGGCAAAAATCTATTTGTGCAATCGCGCGAAACAAGTTCTTCCGCAAAATATCTATACTTTTTAGTTAATGGATCGTTATTTTCCATAAAGTCATCATTCAATGTACAAGAATAAGTTCCGTAATTATTTTCTACAACTCTTTGAACAATCTCTTTTTTCATTTCATCGTCCATAGACATGAGTTTTCTGCAAGTTTTTTCGCCCAAAAACATAAAAGTTGTTTTACTTATATTGCCATTTTCGTCTAAATATGTTTCAGCAAAAGTTCTTTCGTAGTTTTTGATTTTATTTTCAATCTCTTGTTTATTATAAAAATCAACTGCCAAACAATATCCAAGTGCAAGCGCTGCTTTTCTGTCTATTTCGTCACCAACAGCAATAGTGATTTTCACTTTACCATCATAATTATCCATCGCTGCGTAAATATTATCTGCACTCGACATCGCACCGAGCCTCATGTTCATAAATTCTGGGATCATGAAGATGTCAACACCCAAATGTGAATACATTTTATTACTATCCAAAAACTTGTCAACGGCCTTTCTTGCGTGCCATCTGTCAGAATCTTCCTTAGAAATATTGAATATTTCAGCCATAATTTCTCCTAAGCGTTTTGTAAGTTATCCAGCGTTACATCTTTAACACTATTTTCTAGTATATCATTAATTTGATTTTTGT
>CALBYO010000035.1 GCA_937889705.1 uncultured Bacillota bacterium
TGGAATCATGTAATTTGAGAACGATAAAAAGGTTGAAACAAACACTTTAAGCCCTGCATACAAACTGATTCCGTTCGCGATTGCGGCCATTGCATGTTCTCTTATACCAAATTTGATATTTCTGCCCCTACGATTTGTTGGACTATAATCGTCGTCATCGCCGATATACGCTCTTGTTGAGCAAGCGACATCAGCCGTTCCGCCAACGATATTTGAATATTTATCTGCGAGCAAGTTTAAAATTATAGAATTAGCGTTTCTACCGCTGATTTTTTTGTCTTTAATCTTTGTGCCGACCAGTTTTTCAACATCATAAAATTTGCTGTCAATAAAGACTGCCAACTTTTTATAAAGTTCTGGATTTGTTTTTGAATACAAATTGACTTTTTTGCGCCAATCCATTTCGATTTTTTCGTTTCTTATTTTGCTTTGGATACAATGTTTTTTGACATCTTCTGGAATTTCAAAGGCTTTGCCTTCCAAAAATAACCTTTGACGCAAGAAAGTTACTTCGTCGCTTTTAAGAGCCATTCCGTGAATGATTGGATTGTTTGCATAGTCGCTTCCATAGCCTAAAATGGTTTTAAAAATGACGATTGTAGGTTTATCTTTCGATTGTTTTGCTTTGCCGATTGCTTTTGTTACGGCTTTGTAATTGTTGCCATTTTTGACATAGATAACATTCCAATTTTGAGCGATAAATTTTCTTGCTACATCTTCCGCGTTGACATCGCCGAGTTTGCCGTCCATTGTCATGCTGTTGCAGTCATATAAAACAATCAATTTATTGAGTTTGAGAGTGCCTGCAAGGCTGATTGCTTCCAGTGCCACGCCTTCCATAAAACAACCATCTCCGGCAAAAACATAGGTATAATTTGAAAAGATTGGGTCGTCAAGCACATTAAAGCGCTCAGCAAGCATGGTTTCAGCAATAGCCATACCCACGCCGTTTGCGATACCCTGTCCGAGCGGCCCAGTTGTTGCTTCAACTCCTGGCGTGCTGCCAAATTCTGGGTGACCTGGGGTTTTGCTGTCATACTTTCTATAATCCATCAAATCTTCAATGGTAATATCGTAGCCGAACATATGTTCAAGCGTGTAATACAAAGCAGATGCGTGCCCAGCCGACAAAATAAACCTGTCCCTATTCAAAAACAGATTGTCATTTGTGCTAAACACATAGTGGTCTTTAAAAAGCGAATATAAAATAGTCGCGGCACTAAGAGCCACGCCTGTATGCCCTGAATTTGCATTAGAAATAGTTTCGCTGGCGACACATCTAGCGACATTTATACTTTTGTTATCAATTTTCACAACAAACTCCCAAAGTTTATTTAATTTTTTCTATCAATTCGTTGAAACTTTCGTCAATATTATTTATATCACATTTCAAAATAATATCACAATTTTTTTTCAAATATTTATCATGTTCTTGAAATAATAAATCGTTAAGAGTGATTTCTGTCTTAAATTCGTTTGTCAAAAGTTTGTTTAAATCTTTAACTTGCTTTTTATTGAATGAAAGATAGACAAGCATATTATCATCTTGCAAACTTTTAACATTCGCAGCAAAAGTGTCCAGTTTAATAGACATCACCGTTTTTTCGTAGTCGTTCAAACTTTTTATAACTTTCTTTTCTTGCTCGTCCAGATATTTGACGCCGCAAACCTGCTTCATTTTGATTCTATCCATTAGCGCGTATTCAAGCATACTATCAACATCTAAGTTATAGTATCCCAATTTTTCCGCCAAAAGATTTGCTCCGAATTTCACGAATTCGCTAGACAAGCCAACAAGTATTATATTTTTTTCATTAACCATATTTTCTTCCCTATAAAAATATTTTAGCATAGTTTAGCATTTTTGTAAAAAAATAACACCAAGTTTTTATAATATTTTAAAATTTATTTATAAAAGTATTTTTATCAAATTTCGTCAACATTCAACAAGTTTTGTATTAAGCAGCACAAAAATTTTTCACAATCAGTCAAATTTCGACAAGTTAAAACATATAAATACAAAAAAGCAATATGGAAAATGCCGTTTTCCCAATTTGTTATTTTTTAAGTTGTTTTAATAGCAACGATAAATTTTACAAAAAAGAATGTGGAGTTTGTATGATTTTTGAAAATTTTATCTCTTTTATGCACAAGATATTGCTCTTTTCATCTTTTGTCAACACAGCATCTGGCTTTCCAAAACCGCTTTCGCCAGAAGATGAAAAAAAATACTTTGAAGCCTTTAAGGCTGGCGATAAAAAGGCAAAAGATATTTTAATCAGCCACAATTTGCGCTTGGTTGCACATATTGTAAAAAAATATTCTGGCGCTGGCGAAGCAGACGACCTAATTTCAGTGGGTTCTATCGGTCTGATAAAGGCCATAAATTCCTTTGAATACGGCAAAGGAACGCAATTATCAACCTACGCCGCAAGATGTATCGAAAACGAGATTTTGATGCTTATTCGCGTCAATAAAAAGCATAAACAAACCATGTCGTTGCAAGAATGTTTAGGCGAAGACAAAGACGGCAATGATATTGAACTTATGGACATAATTCCAACGATAGAAGGCGAAGTGGAAGATGTTGTCGAAAGCAATATTTTAACTGAAAAAATGTCAACACTCATAAAAAAAGTTTTGCCGGAGCGTGAATATGAGATTATAAAATATCGCTATGGTTTGGAAGGCTGCCCAGCACTTCCTCAGCGCGAAGTAGCCCAAAAACTTGGCATTTCACGCTCATATATCTCGCGTTTAGAAACCAAAGCACTTGAAACAATTCGTAACGAAGTTGAAAATCAAGGCACTTTCTCATAAAAACAAAAATCAACCCGAATAAGTATCAGGTTGATTTTATATTGTGTTTTTTTCACACAAAACTGCCACTTAGTGGGCTTATTTTTCTTCGATTTTAACAACAATGCGTCTGTTTTGCTTTTGTGCCAACGATTTGACGATTGTTCTTATGCTTGTTGCGATTTTTCCGCCTTTGCCAATCACTTTTCCCATGTCTTCTGGGAGAACTCTGATGTGAACAACATCAGTTGAACCTTCGGCTTCAACTGAAACTTCCACTTCATCTGGATAATCTGCAAGGCTTTTTGCTATATATTCAACAATTTCTTTCATATAACTCACCTACTATTTATTTTCAATAATTCCAGATTTAACCAAAAGTGATTTTGCTGTTTCTGTTGGAACAGCGCCGTTTGACAACCATTTGTTTGCCTTATCAGCATCAATTTTGATTTCAGCAGGGTTTGTTAATGGATTGTAAGTTCCGATGATGTCGATAAATCTACCATCTCTTGGTGACCTAGAATCTGCAACTACAACTCTGTAAAAAGGTGACTTTTTATCTCCCTTCCTTGTTAAACGAATTTTAACTGCCATACTTTCCTCCTATAAAATTTATATATTAAGCATATTCTGCGAAATACCTATTAAAATCTAAATCCTTTTTTGTTTTTCATTTGTTTTAAAAGTTCTTTTGATTGTTCCATTTGCTTCAAAAGCGCGTTAACATCTTGGATTCCTGTTCCACTGCCTTGAGCAATTCTCTTTTTATGGCTGGCTTTCAAAATTTCAGGATTTCTACGCTCTTTAACAGTCATTGACTGAATAATGGCTTTGTTTTTCTTTAAAACATTTTCATCAATGTCCGGCATTGATTTAAGTTTTGAGCCAAGACCTGGAATCATAGCGAGCAGGTCTTTCATATTGCCCATTTTTTTGAGATTTTCCATTTGAACAAGATAGTCTTCAAAGTTGAAACTATTTTGTCTAAATTTCTTTTCAAGTTCTTTTGCTTGCTCTTCGCTAACCGCTTCTTGCGCGCGTTCAATCAATGTTAAAACATCGCCCATGCCCAAAATTCGGCTTGCTATTCTGTCTGGATAAAATGGCTCTAAATCGCCGATTTTTTCACCAACACCGCAGAATTTGATTGGCTTACCAGTGATTGACCTAATTGACAATGCTGCACCACCACGAGTGTCACCATCTAATTTGGTTAAAATCACGCCAGTGATGTCTAACTTATTATTGAATTCTTCTGCAACAGTTACGGCGTCTTGACCGGTCATTGCGTCAACAGTAAGCAAAATTTCTGTTGGCTGCGTTTCTTTCTTGATATTTTCAAGTTCTTTCATCAATTCTTCATTGATGTGCAAACGGCCTGCTGTATCAATAATAACAGTGTCATAACCTTGTTTAACGGCGTAAGCAATGGCTTCTTTTGATGTTTTAACTGGATTTGCTGTTCCGCGTTCAAAAACTTCTGCACCTGCTTGTTTTCCAACCACCTGCAACTGATTGATTGCGGCTGGCCTATAAATATCACAAGCAACCAAAAGTGGCCTTTTACCAGACTTTTTCAAGTGATATGCAAGTTTGGCGCACATTGTTGTTTTACCTGCACCTTGCAAACCGCACATCATAATGACTGTTGGTGGTTTTGGAGCAACATTGAGTTTTTGATTTGTGCTACCCATCAATGCTGTCAACTCTTCGTTTACAATTTTGATAACTTGCTGTGCTGGTGTTAAACTTTTCATAACTTCATCGCCAACAGCCTTTTCAGACACGCTAGCAATAAATTTTTTCACAACCAAATAGTTTACATCGGCCTCTAAAAGAGCAATTTTGACTTCACGCATTGCATCTTTTATTTCAAGTTCAGTCAACTTTCCACGATGAATTATTTTTGAAAAAGCATGATTAAGTTTTTCGCTTAGACTTTCAAATATAGCCAAGATTTACCCCTTTTTTAATTCTGATATTATTTTCAGCGCACCGACCTTACTTTCAATTTCCAAAAGTTTTTTTTCTGACTTTTTAAGGCTATCAAATATTGCTTGCCTAGACACATTGACTATTTCAGCAATTTCTGACAATGTTAAATCGTCATTAAAATACAAATTGGCAACTTGCTGTTGTGATGGCGACAAAAGTTTACCATAAAGTTCAAACAAATCTCCAAACATAACAGTTTTTTTAAGTTCTTCCATGTGTAAAGCCCTTTTGCTTTACAAATATAACACAAAAAAAAAGAAAAAGCAAGTGTTTTATGCTTTTTTCTTTTTTCTTTTTTTACTAATTACAAAACCAACGATTGTCAAGAGCAAAACTGACGCTGAAACAATCAAAGTGATGTTTAACCAGTTATCGTTATCAGCAACAACAATAAAAGTACCCATTTCGTCTGTTTCAAATTTAATAACGCCATCTTCGTAAGTTGCATTCAATAGAGTTTTTGTTCCGTCCGAATTTAAACGGAAAACTTGAACATTGTTTAAACCATTTGAATATGGCCTTATATTAACTGTAACTTTGCCCGATTCTGTCACATCTTGATTGCCAATTTTAATTGACAAATTATATGCTCCAACAATGCTCTTTGAGTTACCAAAATCAGATTTTTCTGCGTCTGTTACCTTGTATTCAGATGCAAGCAATGTTGAACCTTGTTTTAATAGTGTGTTTGAATTTGACGCTTTTATAAAGACTTCGTTTGCAACTTTTTGGTCTTCTGCTTCAACAATCGAGTTTGTTATACTTGCTGTCAGATTTGTTGGATAAGTCAAATAATAATTTCCGCAATCTGCACCGCTGAGTTCTCCGCCATAAACAACAACAGCAATGTTGTCGCCAACAGCAGATTGAATAAATCTAGCAACTTTATCTCTTTCATAATCGAAATAAACATCATCACCATTGATTACGCCAGCAAGTGTTGGAGTTCTCAAATATGCAATATCTGTGCCGTCAAACACCTTGTCCATAACCGATGTTACAATCGTTAATTCTTTTCTTGTAATTGATAAACTTGCACTTAAAAATTCAATTTCATAGTTTGGATTTTCAAGTTCGCAAATCAATTTATATGTTCCAACATTCTCTCCAAGTTCTCTAATTATTGCACCATTCAAAACATCGTGGTCAACTATTGAACCTTCTATAATTTCATAATCAAATATTGGGTCGGCAGAGCCATAAACTTTAACAAAATTGCCAGTTTTGATAACCAATTTAAGTTTTTTAATTGTCAATTTTCCTTCAATATAAGTGATATTGTAGTTATCTGAGTGCAATATTGAAGAATAAATTGTATATTCTCCTGCCGCTTTACTTTGAGTTCTATAAAGCGAAATTTGAAGTTCACTATTTTCAATGTCGCCTTCAACTCGATATGTCAAAGTTGGGATTTCTTCGCCATAAACAATTTCAAAATTGTCTGCTCTGATTGTTACATCACGCTTTAATATTTCAAAATAGTTTGTGATGATTTCAACATCGTAAATATCACCTTCAACGCGTGCATTTATCAAGTATTTACCAACATTCACACCGCTTTCTTTAAACAATGTCACAACTGGTTCGCTGCCTTGCAAAATGTTTCCGCTGAGCGAATAAGTCAATTCTGCACTGTCTGTTCCATCAAATATTTTTGAAACTGGATTGATTTTGATTGTGATTTTACGCTTTTGAATAACAAACTTTGCGCTTGTGAAAACAATATTGTAATTTTCGGCAGATAATGTGCCTATTTCAATGTCATATTCACCTGGCATTGAGCCACTCACACGCGTTAAACTGCCAATGATTTCATCGCCAGCAAGCAAGCCACTAACTTGATATGTAAGTTCTGGTTCATTTGTTTCGTCATAATATTTAACAACTCTGTTTGCTGTTATATACAAATCTTTTGCAACAATTTCAAAATCGCTACCTAAGAACTTTAATGAATAGTTACTATTTGCCTTTAATGAGCCAATTTTGATTGAATATACACCAACAGAATTGCCTAAATCTCTAACAAGTTCACCTGTTAAAACATCTTCCAATCTATCGTCAAATTTAAGCATGCCGTTTGACAAATAATAAGTTAAAACAGGGTCAGCATCACCATAAATTTTCAAAATTGAGTTTGCTCTGATTGTGATTTCAGCGGGAGTAATTGTCAACTTGCCTGGGTTAATCACAACATTGTAGTTATCGTCATTCAAAATGCCTGTGATTTTGTATTCACCAACATTTTCACCAACTTGTCTAACAAATTGAATGTTCAACACAAGCCCTGATTTGCCAAGAACAGTGTAAGTAAATTCTGGGTCTGTTGAGCCATAAACTTTTTCAATATCGTTGATTTGAATTGTCAAAGTTTTTGTATAAATTGTTAATTTGCCGCCATTAAAAATCAAATTGTAATTGTTTTCGCTGTCGCCAATTAATGCCAAAGTCCCGATTAAATAGTTGTAAATACCAACATCTTTTCCACTTTCTCTTGTTGGATAGCCTGTTAAAATGCTATTTAACTCTACGCCCAATGGCAATGGCGTGCTAGAAGACACATAATACACGATTACGCCTTCATTTTCACCAAATTCGATAGTTTTATCGTCAACAACAATAACGAGGTCTCTTTTCAATATTTGGAAGGTAAAATCGAAATCATATTCAATTTGATAGTTTGGATTGTTTGCTTCTGTCAAAGTGTTTTTCAATATGTTGTAGAAACCAACATTTTCTCCTTCTTCACGAGCAAGAGTTCCTATCAAACTTTCGCCTTCTACAATATTTTCGACATCAAAAATTAAACCTGCGTCAACTTCGCCAAATATTTTACTTAAATATTTGTTTTCAATTGTAACATTTACTTTACGCTTATCAATGTTTGCCATTTCAGTTATTGAGAAATTAACTTTGTAGCAATCAATGTTTTGTCCGTTAAGTAATGAAGAAGTAAATTCTGTAACTAATGTATTATTTGTTGTGTAGTAATTAACTACCCAATAACCAACATTTTTATTTGCAAATTTTGCTGTTAAAAGCAAAGATATATTATCCGCTGCGATGTCATTATTGATGTAAATTTCAACTTCGGCATCAAGCAAGCCATCATATTTTTTATTGTTTGCAACTACGCTGATATTTAACTCTCTTTGCGTAATCACAAGATTTGAAGATGTGAAATAAATTTTATAATTTTGGTTAATTTGACTTGCAATTTCAATAGCGTACGAGCCAATTCTCTCCCCGCTTACACGAGTTAATGTCAAGCCTAAATCATCATTATTTACGATTGTTCCGCTTGTTAATGAGTAAGTAAGTTGTGGGTCGTTATTGCCATAAATTTTGCTTTTAGCATCGGCTGAAATTGAGATTTCACGCTGCGTGATAACAAATTTTGCAGAGTTAAACACAATATTATAGTTCGCCGCACTAAGTGTGCCCTGTGTGATAGTATATTCGCCAACATCTTCGCCAGATGTTCTTGAAATTGAACCTGTTATACTGTCGCCGCTAAGTAAATCTGAATTTTTATAGTTATATTCAAAAGTTGGATCGGCGTCACCATAAACTTTTGTTGCAGCTATTGCATTTATTATCAATTCTCTCGCTTCAATAACTGCACTTATGGTTGTTGATTCCATAATCAATTCATAGTATTGAACATCTGAGCCATTTAAACTTGCTGACAACTCAATATTACATTCCCCTGCATTCAAACTTGAATAAGTTCCGCTTATACTCAAAGAAATGTTATGTGATTTCAAGAATGAGCCCGTCATTGTATAGTGCAATTTTGACAAATCAAGTTCTGAAACTTTATCATAAGTTTTATTGTCAATATAAATGCTTGTAATTTCAATTTTTCGTTTTGAAATTGTTAAAGTTCCTTCAACAAATTCGATATTATAATGCGAATTTGAAAGCGTTCCTATCAAAATTTTATATGTTCCGATTGAGCCATCGCATACAACTTGCAATTCGCCAATAAGTGCTTCACCTGCAAGCATGTCCCCTTCAATATCGTAACTTAATGAAGGAATTGTGTCGCCATATTCAATCGCTTGATCATGCGCCCTAACAACAATATTTCTTTTTAAAATGTTAGCTGTTGCACTTGGCAAATTACCGACAAGT
>CALBYO010000036.1 GCA_937889705.1 uncultured Bacillota bacterium
ACAAGTAATCTAAAGGGTTATGTTGGCGGAATTGCTGGCGGAAACGTTGCATCAATTGACGGCTGCTCAATGACTGGAACTATAAAGATTAGTGACGATGAAACCTTTGGTTGGATTATGGGTTCCGCTTGGAATGATGCTTCAATTACAAATTGTTATGCAGAACCAAGCACTGTTGTTGTTGAAAACAAAAATGCTAAAAAAGATCCAGGACAAAACAATCATACCGAACTTAGTTGGGGATCAGCGAATCGTTTTTATTTAGATTATCAATCTGGGATATATGTTTATTCAGAAAGTTATTCAAATGCTGACGACTATTCAAGAAATGAAGGTAATAATGTTTATGGCGAATATATGAATGAAAAAAATAGTAGTTCAAAGTATGGCTTTAATCTTTATTATAAAATGCTAGGCAACAATGGAAATTCTAATGCGAAACAAAGTAACATAATAAATATAAAATCAGTTAAAATTACAGAATTGGCTTTAAACTTTTATCAAGGCAATAAATATCATACTTATCATGGTTATGTGCATTGTTGTAATGGAAATGGATTTTTAACTCTTGATGCTGGAACTTATGAAATTGGACATTTTAAAGTATGGGCATTGCAATCTAATGGTAGTGTACCATCAGCGCGTGGTGGCTTAACTGCTTCAACTGCAAATGGAGCAAGTGAATTAAAAACGACTTTATATGAAAAGGCTCATGCGCTTGATTGGACAAATCAAGTTGCAGAAGATGACAAACCAAATTATGATAACGGCATTGTTGAAATTGCTAATGCAGAACAATTGGCGTATGTTTCTAAAAATGCAAGCGATTATGCATATTCTTCAATCAAATTGATAAATGATATTGATTTAACTGGAAATATTTGGACACCTATTGGTGGTTCTACAGAAGTACAATTTGATAATAAAAATTGGCAAAAGTCTGAATATAACGGAACTAGAACTTTTAGCGGAAATACAGCAGTTGGAGAAGTCACATTTGAACATAGCGGCTGGAACGGTGGTAGTTCACAAGGGTATATGGCATCTTTCAGAATAACTCTAAATGGCAAAGAAATATTTAAAGTAAGTGGAGTTAAAAATGGAGAATATACTGGAAGCTTTAATGTTGGTGACATGACTTGGGAAATAAATGCGAGTGGAGATACTTGTAGTTTTATAGTTAAAAGGCCAACGCCTATCAACTTTGAAGGCTCATTTGATGGAAATGGCTATACTATTAGCGGAATGGCAGCATACAATAGTGATTTTGCTGGATTGTTTGCTAATATTGATAGTAGAAATGCTGGAACAAACTTTAATGAGTTTAAAAATGTAAGAATTGTAAATTCAGTTGTTCAATCTCATATGTGGGCGGGAACAATTGCAGGTCAGCTCGCAGGTGCAAGTTGCCCAACTATAATTTACAACAATATTATTCAAGCAAATGTTTATTCTAGCATGACAAATGGTGCTGCAAGCGTAATTGGCAGAATGGGTGATAATGGAAAAGGCTATAAAGGCTTAATCGTAGGAAATGCAGTAAATTCAAATCAAGAGAAATACGCTTCTTCAGATTCTGGAGGTCTATCTGAAGGTTCTAATCTACCTTCTATTGTCGTAAAAACAAACTCAATGAAATACTCATATCCACCATCTAGGCCTTTTGATCCAATACGACCTACTTATGAATATTCATTATTTTCTTATTTTAATGATGCAAATGAATTAAAATTGGGAATTGACGATAGTGATTTAGGGACTTCAATTCCAATTAAGGATAGCAAGGTTGCTCTTCCTGATAAAATCTATATTGGTTCAGCAAGGTGGAGATTTGATAGTTCTAATGTGGGGACTTCAATTACAGGTAATATTATTTATGGAAATAGTAAATATACATTAGCAAGTTTCACAAGATTTGACGATAAAATATTTATTTCTGGAATTAATGGTCAAGCAATATTAAATACTTATAATTGGCACAGCACTGGAACAGAACCAAAATATAGTGGATCAGGGACACTATCAAATCCAAGTGTAGGTGATTTAAAATGGGATCAAACAACTTTTAGCTTTACAAGCACAAGTGGAAAATCTGGGACAATTACAGGATTTGTTGGTGAAGATAATAAGTTCTCTTATTCGTATAATGGATCAACTGGAAGTTCAGATATTAATAGATATGACTCAAACTCAAAATATTTTGACGCTAGTTACGACTTTGAATTAAAAGTTTATGACGGAGATCGATTAATTAGAACACTTAAATATGTTTCAGGTGTTGAATATTCATTTAAAAACGATGTTCAACCTTATGCTTTAATAACTGGTAATGTAATTTCTGGTTACAAAATTAAAGAAAATTCAATAGTATTAACAGAAGATACATTGTCTTATGACGATTTAAGAGAGTATGCTTTAAATAAAGTTGTTGAAATTGAAATCGTTCGTGGAGATTCGGAAATCACATTCAATGTTGGAAATGATAGCGATGAGTCTCCTACTTATTCCTATATAAGTAATGGTGAAAATGGTTGGATACTAAGTCCCGTAGAAGGAAATTCAGAGAAATTTTCAAATGAGTTGAGTTCATTATATTCTCCTTCTAACAGATCTGGACACTGGGTCGATGGTGAAGGAAAAGAATTTACGATAAGCAATATGAATGGAGTTAATGGATCGTTTATATTGTTCTGGATTGATGACGAATCTTCTTCAAGTGATCCTAAATATAACATGGAGACATATTTCTATACAATTACATTGAAATTGAATGGCGGTTCGATGGATGGGTCGACTAATGATAAATTAGTGTATGTATTAAAACCAAATGAAGGTGAATCAAGCTTATTTACCTTGCCAACCACAGTCCCAACGAAAGAAAATTTTGAATTTGCTGGCTGGAGCTATGGAACAAAAACATATCAAGCGGGTGATACTATTTCAGTAACAAGTGGTATGGAATTAACTGCTCAATTCGTGGACAAGTCTTACACACTAACATTTGTTGGTGGTGATGGTGCTACTGGAGAAATGGCAGATCAAACTATCATAGGAAACAGTTATATTCTTCCAGAGTGCACATTTACTGCACCAGCTGGAAAATATTTCTCAGGTTGGACGGTTAATGGAACAAAATATGCTGCGGGTAGCGAAATAACATTGTCTGACGAGCTTGTTGGTGAAAATGGCAAAATCACAATAACAGCCAATTGGGGAGACATTATTCATAATGTTACAATAAATATTCCGATTTCAAATGTTACAATTGAAGGTGTAACAGCAAATGCTGATGGAGAATGGACAACATCAATAACATATGATGGTATTGATTATTCAATTGCATTTAGAAACGGACAACTCAGTATTT
>CALBYO010000037.1 GCA_937889705.1 uncultured Bacillota bacterium
TGTAAGCGTATTGGCGCTGATTTTAACAATTTTATTTAGCAAAAAACAAAATAAATATAATTTTGACAAAGAATTTTCACGCTCTCGTGAAGAAATGGACAGAAATTTTAAAAATTTACGAGAAGAACTTTCCTTTTCTTTAAAATCGACAAGAGAAGAAATCAACACAATTTTGGGCGGCAGAATCAACGATTTCACAAAAGCGAATGAAAGTAAACTTGAAAAAATCAGAGAAACTGTTGAAGAAAAATTAGACAACTTGCAAAAAGACAACTCAGAAAAAATTGAAAAAATGAGATTGACAGTTGACGAAAAATTGCACGACACTCTTGAAAAACGCCTGGGCGAAAGTTTTAAACTTGTAAACGATAGGCTTGAAAGCGTGTATAAAGGTCTTGGCGAAATGCAAAACTTGGCTGTTGGCGTTGGCGATTTGAAAAAAGTTTTAACAAATGTTAAATCCCGCGGCAGTTGGGGTGAAATTCATTTGGAGCAACTCCTAAGCCAATACTTAACGGAAGATCAATATGTAAAAAATGCAAAAACAAATCCAAAAAGCAAGGATTTTGTTGAATTTGCTGTTAAAATTCCAAGCAAAGTTGACAACAAATTTGTTTTACTACCTATTGATAGTAAATTCCCAATCGAAGATTATAACAGACTAGTTGAAGCACAAGATAGCGGCGACAGTGCACAAATTTTGGCATGTCGAAAGGACCTTGAAAGAAGCGTAAAAAAGCACGCAATGGATATCAGTTCAAAATACCTTGCTCCACCATACACAACAGATTTTGGCGTTATGTTCTTACCAACTGAAAGTTTGTTCTGCGAAGTTTTGAAAAATACAAGTTTGATGGAAAGTTTGCAGCGCGATTATAGAATTACAATAACTGGACCGACAACGTTAACTGCATTTATTTCAAGTTTGCAACTCGGATTCCACGCCCTAGCGATAGAAAAACAAACAAGCGAAGTTTGGAAAGTACTTGCAAGCGTAAAGTCTGAATTCGGCAAATTTGGCGATATTTTGGCAAAAACTAACAAAAAAATACAAGAAGTTGCTAACACAATGAAAGAAGCAGAAAGCAAAACAAGAAATTTGGAGAGAAAACTTAACAAGGTTGACAGCCTTTCATACACTCCAACAACGGAAATTGACGCCATTGAAGCACCAAAGTCAGACGATGACGAATAACATATTTTTGTTAAAAATACACAAAATGTTTTGACAATTATATATAATTTGTTGTAGTATTATAAATAATAATAAGTAGGAGTAGGATAATGAAATCGAAAAAATCGTTCAAAGTTTTCCAAATCATATTCTTAATCACGCTTTTTATTGCTGCAATGGCACTTGGTGCTTTATCTGGAGCATACTATAAATCTACCCGTAAAGGCGAAGGCACTGTTGTATTCAATAAAGGCTTGTATTATTCTATTTATAATTTGTCAGTTGATTCAGCAGGCACAACAGTATCAGAAGGTAACATCTTGTACTACACAGACGGAACAACTGCAAGCAATTATGCTGGATTTAAAAACATTTCGATCGGACAAACAGAAACTTTTCAAATTGCAACACCTTTTATTAAAACAGAATCAAACACTCTGCCATTTTATGTCCGTGCAAAACTTGAATATGTAATGTACACAGAATCCAGTGGAACATACACACAAATCACTGATACCCAAGCAATAACAAATTTAAAAACCCAACTCTTTAACAACGGAGTTGAACTTGAATTTGATAGTGCTAATTGGAATAAAAATGTCGGCGGCTGGTTCTATTATGTAGATTCTTCCAAAAACTTAAAAGTTGTTGACAGTTCAATTAAATCAGACATTAAACTATTCACTAGCACAACAGCATCAAACGGAAATTATTATTCCACATTAAAAACTGGTGAATGGGACTCTCTTAAAGGTGGACCTGAGGTTACAATAGACGGTACAACATACAAACTTGCAAAACTTGATATTAATTTGACAATCGAATCAATTCAAGCCGAAGGTGTTGAAACTTGGAATTACAACACTGCCGCAAACGGAAATAACATAATCGTTGACAATGTTGATAACATAATTAAAGATTCATCAGGCAATCAAATTGAAACTACAACCGACTTGGTAACTGGTCAAACTTACACAATAACCGATCCAGAAGGAAATGGCTTTAAATTTGTTTATTATTTAGACGAAGATAATAAAAGTGCAAGAATAACTGGATATACAGGTACGCCAACAGAACTCGTTATTCCAGACTCCATTTATGTTAACAACAAAGAATATAAAGTTACAATAATCGCTAATGAAGCATTTTATAATTGTACATCACTAACTTCCCTTACAATCGGCAATAATGTTAATCATATTGGATTAAGAGCATTTGAAGGGACATATATTTATGATCAAGTTGCTGATGGTGATTTCATCTATGCTAATTGTGAAAATGGTTTAAAATGGCTTTTAACTTATAAAACCACTGCTCCATCGGGGACACTTATTATCCCTGAAAATGTAGTTGGAATCGCTTATCAAGCCTTTTATATGTGTACGGATTTATCTGGTGAATTAAAAATACCTGACTCTGTAAAATATATTAATCAACAAGCATTTTGTTGGATAAATCAAAATTATATAGACTTATATATCGGTGATGGTGTAGAAATTATAGGTACTAGTGCTTTTAATAATACTACTTTCCGTTTACAAAAAATGGGTGCAAATGTTAGAAAAATCGAATCATCAGCATTTAATCAATGCGAAGGCAGATATTGGAATGAAAACTTAGTCTTTCCAGACACTTTGGTTGAAATAGGCGATAATGCATTTAAAGATTCAGGTATAGTCAATTTTGTAGTTCCTAAAAATATTACTAAACTCGGAATTGGAGTATTCCAAAGTTGTGCTCAACTTAAATCAATAACTTTCCATGAAAATATAACCGAAATTGGAAAATGGTGCTTTTCATATTGCGATGCTCTTACTGGCGAAATTACATTGCCATCAAAAATAACTTATATCGGCGAACAATTATTCCAAGGATGCACGGGAATAACAAAAATCACTTTGGGAAGCAATATTACCTCGATTGATAAGCAAGCATTCAATGGCTGCTCAAAATTAACGACTTTGGTCATTAATACTCCAACCCCACCTACTATTGGAATGAGTGCATTCTTCAATGCAAAAATAACAACAGTTTATGTACCTGCTGCTAGCGTTGAAGCCTATAAGGCTAATAGTAGTTTCAGTTCATATACAATATTGGCTATTGAATAAATATAAAAATAAAAAGAAGGGAATAACCCTTCTTTTTTTATATTCCAAATAAATGCGCAAATTGGTCTGGGAACGATGTTGCAAATATGTATAGAGCAAAAGCAAGTAAGAATAAAACTAAAAATATAATTCTGATAAATGACTTTGCAAGCAAGTTTATGAACACCAACGCACCGACAATGATAAGCGCACCATAGTTTCTTAAAAAGTTTATAAAGCCACCAAACTTTTCAATGTCTATAAACCCTGCCGCGCCTGCTGCAATTATTGAGTCGTTTACAGCCGCAAGAGCCAAAACAATAAGCAATGCGAAACTAGCGATAATTATGATAGTATTTAGAACTTTTTTCATAATCTTTCTCCTTTTTAATAATATAACACATATTATTTTAAATTTCAATATCATTTTTGTACTTTAACAATATATTAAAATAAATTGTCAAAAATTACTTTTGAATTAACAAAATTAATTATATAATAGTTTTAAGGAAGAATTATGGAAGAAAAGAAAGATTTTATAAAAGAATTTACAGAAATTTATACATCAAAAATTAACCGTGAAGGAGCAGACAAACTTTTGGACTGGCTTTTGAAATCAGATTTTACAACCTGCCCTGCCAGCACGAAATTCCATTCAAATCATGAAAGTGGATTAATTGAACATTCAGTTAAAGCCTATAAGCGCTTTGTTAGAAATCTTGTAAAAGAATATGGCGAAAACTGGAAAGATCACATAAGTGAAGAAAGTGCGGCAATTATTGGTTTATTGCATGATATTTGCAAGGTTGGCTATTACAAACAAGAAATGCGCAATGTTAAAGAAGATGGCATTTGGATTCAAAAACCTTACTACACTGTTGACGATAAATTACCTTATGGCCATGGTGAAAAGTCTGTTTACATAATTAGCGGTTTCATGAAATTAACACGCGAAGAAGCAATGGCAATAAACTGGCACATGGGAGGTTTTGACACGCGCGTTCAAGGCGGCTCATATTCAATCAGTGGCGCATTTTATGAGTTCCCTGTTGCTTTAATTTTCCATTTGTCAGACCTTGAAGCAACATATTTAGACGAACAAATTTCAAATTAATATATTGAATTTAATAAAAAAATCACGAATTAATCGTGATTTTTTATTTTATCCATTAAATGTAAATTTCAGAGTTTTCCATTCAGATTTTAAATAGTAATTATTTTCTTTTGGAACAATTTGAATTACAACTTCATAATCGCCCTTTTCTAATTTTCCATTTAAAATTAGTTTGTTATTAGATATTTGTGCATTGTTTAAACTTATTTCAGTTCTAACGCCATTTACAACTTTATATAACTTGATGTTTATACCAAAACTGAATGACATACCAGTTGTCCAAGTAAATGTTGTTTGATCCAACTTACTATCGTATGTAACTTTACCTCTTGCTGCTTTTGAAGTATCTGGCTTAAAGATTACAGTTCCATAAGTTTTTGCAAATGACGAAATATAAGTAGTTTCGTCTTGCTTATAACCATTTGCTTTAACTGATACGGTTGC
>CALBYO010000038.1 GCA_937889705.1 uncultured Bacillota bacterium
ATATATGGCGAGAGTATTAATTTCAATGCCCGAAGAATTTTTGAACAGAATTGATGTTGTTTGTGTGTTTGAGCCACTTTCAATTAATGATTTAACAAAAATTGCAAAAATTTTGGTTTCAAATATCAATACAAGGCTTAAAAAACAAGATTTACAACTTAAAATTACCGAAAGAGCGCTTGAAAGCATAGTTGCGAAAGGTGCAAACACTGAATATGGTGCAAGACCGCTTAAAAGATATATTCAACAAGAAGTTGAAGACAGAATTGCAGAAAAAATCTTGCTTGGCGAACTTGACAAAACTGGAACGATTATAATTGATAGCGAAGACGGCAAATTAGATTTTGAAAATGAGAAATAATAGTTTGATAGTAAAATTAATTGTGCTATAATATTGGCATGATTAATTTTATTTATGGCGAAATTGCTGCAAAAAACGAAAATAGTGTTGTGTTAGACCATAACGGAATTGGTTTTGAAATTTTTGTTTCAACATCAACTCTTTCTCTTATTGGTCAAATTGGTGAAATGGCAAGAGTGTTCACTTATATGAATGTTAAGGAAGACGAGTTGTCGCTTTATGGCTTTTTGAGCATGGAAGAAAAAAATATGTTCTTAAAAATCATAAATGTTAGCGGAATTGGCCCTAAAATGGCACTCCAAATTTTATCTGGGCTTTCTCTTTCAGACCTTGCTGTTGCAATTAAGAATGAAGACATCAAACTTTTGTCAACAATTAAAGGACTTGGCAAAAAAACAGCCGAACGCTTGGCTTTGGAACTTAAAGATAAAATTGACTTAATAGGTTTCGCCGCGCAAGATACTTTGGTTGAAGATGTCAATGTAGACATGGTAGACGAAGCAATGCAAGCGCTTATTGCTCTTGGCATTAACAAAAATGAAGCATATAGGCTTGCCAAACTCAATGCCGTAGGTGCAGAAAGCACGGAAGACATTATTAGAAAAACTTTTCAAAATTTAAACGCGTAGGTTAAAATGGAAAATAATAGATTTATAACATCAACAAAAAACATAACAGATGTGGAAATAGAAAATAAATTAAGACCTATTTCTATGTCGCAATATGTTGGACAAGAAAAAGTAAAAAACAACCTTGAAGTTTATATCAAGGCTGCAAAAGAAAGAAAAGAGGCGTTAGACCATGTTCTTTTATATGGCCCACCAGGACTAGGAAAAACAACACTTTCACATATTATTGCAAATGAAATGGGTTCACAAATTAAAATTACATCTGGCCCAGCGATAGACCATGCCGCAGACTTAGCAGCAATTTTAACAAATCTTAACGAAAATGATGTTTTGTTTATTGATGAAATTCATAGGTTAAACAAATCAGTTGAAGAGATATTATATCCAGCAATGGAAGATTTTGCTCTTGATTTTATCGTTGGTAAAGGTCCATCAGCAAGAAATATGCGTTTGAAAATCAAACCTTTCACACTTATTGGTGCAACAACGCGTGCAGGTATGATAACAGGGCCACTTCGTGATAGATTTGGCGTTATTTGCCGTTTGGAATTGTATTCAGACAAAGAACTTGCAGTTATTATCAAACGTTCGGCGGGCATTTTGAATATTGATATAGACGAAGACGCAACATTGGAAATTGCAAGACGAAGCAGAGGAACGCCAAGAATTGCAAACAGATTTTTGAAGCGTGTTAGAGATTTTGCTCAGGTTGTTGGGCAAGGAAAAATCACAAAAGATATTGCAGATAAAGCGCTTGAACTCATGGAAGTTGATAAACTCGGCTTGGACCATGTTGATAGACGCATTTTGCTTGCAATTATAGATAAGTTTGGCGGCGGGCCTGTTGGACTTGAAACACTTGCAGCGTCAACTGGCGAAGAAGCAAACACAATTGAAGATGTTTACGAGCCATATTTAATTCAACTCGGCTACATTTCTAGAACTCCACGCGGAAGAGTTGCGTTGGCACCAGCGTATGAACACCTTGGCAGGGTTATGCCAGAATAAAATTTTAAAAAAGGAGCGGTCGCGTGGCTGTGCGGCTTTGCAGATATGGAAGAAGATAAATACAAACTAAAATCAACATATAATTATTATTTGCCAGAAGAATTGATTGCGCAAACGCCTCTTGAAAAAAGAGATTCTTCTCGCATGCTTGTTTTTAATAGAAAAACAAATCAAATTGAACATAAACATTTTTACGATATAACAGAATATTTTAAAGCGGGCGATGTGCTTGTTTTAAATAATTCAAGAGTGCTCCCAGCAAGGCTTTTTGGCGAAAAAGTTGAAACAGGAGCAAAAATTGAAGTCCTTTTGCAAAAAAGGATAGATTTATCAACTTGGGAAGTTATTGTAAAACCACAAAAACGCTTGAAAGTCGGCTCGGTCATCAAATTTTCTGATGAACTTTCTGGCGAAATTTTGGAACTTAGAGATTACGGACTTGCAAAAATCAAATTTATATTTGACGGCAGATTTGAAGAAATTTTGGATAGAATTGGACTGATGCCACTTCCACCATATATCAAAGAAAAGTTGAAAGATAAAGAAAGATACCAAACTGTCTATTCAAAGCAACTTGGTTCAAGTGCGGCTCCAACAGCAGGTCTTCATTTCACACCAGAACTTTTGCAAAAACTTCGCGATAAAGGTGTGATAATTGTTGAAGTTATGCTTCATGTTGGGCTTGGAACTTTCCGACCAGTTAAGGAAGACGACATCACGAAACATGAAATGCACAGCGAGTTTTATTCCGTTTCAAAAGAGGCAAGCGAAATCGTTAGCCTTGCTAAAAAAGAAGGAAGAAGAGTGTTTGCGTGCGGAACAACCTCAATGAGAACTCTTGAAAGCGCAGCAATTAAAGTTTGCGAAGACGGCAAAGAGTATTATGCTCTTGAAGCAAAAAGCGGTGATACAAACATTTTTATTTATCCGCCTTATAACTTTAAAATTGTTGACTGCTTGATAACGAACTTCCACCTTCCAGAAAGCACGCTTTTGATGTTAATTTCAGCATTTTGTGGGCTTGACAATGTTAAAAATATTTACGATATTGCCGTGAAAGAAAAATATAGATTTTTCTCATTCGGAGATGCGTGCTTATTTTTATAAAAACTATTAAAAATTAAGTCGGGGTATGATAAAATTAAATCATGGCGAAGTTAGAAACAAGATTGCAAACATTTTTAAAGAAAAATAATAGATTTATCAAGTATGACATTGAAGAAATTTCAGATGCCGATGTTAAAAGCGCAGAAAATTTAACAAGAATGATGTTTTTGGCAACCCCAGAAGATTATCTATTATATTTTTCAAGTCTTGTTTTGCTAAGTGCAAAAAATAAACAAATTAGCGGCACGAAAAAAGATAAACACTATTCTTTTAAAGAATTGGTCACATCAGCGATTGATGCATCAATAGAAAATAACGAAAAGTTCATCACTTTTTGCTCAATTAAAGATGACAACAACAGACCAGTAACTTATGTTAAATTATTGGGTTGTCAGTTC
>CALBYO010000039.1 GCA_937889705.1 uncultured Bacillota bacterium
AAACAAAATGCTACAAGGTAGCCGATTCCCCCCGAACCCCCGCAAACGCTTTTTATGTTGATTTTTGTGCCCGCGGCACTTTTTAACCACAAAACAGCAACCTTGAACAAAAAAGGCAACGATGTTGCCCAAAAAAAAGACCATGTTTAAAATGGTCTTTTTATTATGAAATATTTATTAGTTCTTTTTATTTTCTTTTTCTTTGCGTTTGTAGTAATCGTCAACTGCTGCTCTGATTGCTTCTTCCGCCAAGATTGAGCAATGAATTTTTTGTGCTGGAAGTCCGCCCAAATATTCAATGATTTCGCTATTTTTAAGTTGCAATGCTTCTTCGATTGTTTTTCCTTTAATCATTTCTGTTGCAACTGATGTTGTTGTGATTGCTGCTGCGCAACCAAATGTTTTGAATTTTGCGTCTTCAATAATGCCGTCATCGTTGATTTTAAGATAAATTTTCATAATATCTCCGCAGGCAGCGTTACCTACTTTTCCAACACCGTTAGCGCCTTTAATTGAACCAACATTTTTTGGATTTTTAAATATTTCCATCACTTTTGCGTTATACATTTAATTATTCCCCCTTTCTTCCTGATTTTGTTTGTGGTGAAATTTTTCTTAATTTTTCTACCACATCAACAAGTTTTTCAACTGTGTAGTCCAAATCTGCTTTTGTTGTTGAGCGTGAGAATGAGAATCTAATTGTGCCGTTTGCCGTTTCATCATCAATGCCCATAGCAGATAATACATGAGATCTTTCAAGTGTTCCAGATGTGCATGCAGAGCCTGTTGAAACTGCGATACCTTCAAAGTCTAACATAAGCAAAATTGCTTCGCCTTCAATTAATTCAAATGAAATGCTTACAATTGAGTTTACTTTTTGTTGTGGGTGGCCATTTACGATAACATAAGGGATTTTTTCTGTTACTTGTTTAATGAAATAATCTCTTAATGATTTCATTCTTTGGCTATTAACCATCAAATCACGAGCGTTGATTTCAGCCGCTTTACCAAAGCCCGCAATCGCTGGAACATTTGATGTTCCGCCACGCTTACTTCTTTCTTGATGTCCGCCATCTAAAAGGTTTGCAATTCTAACGCCTTTACGAATGTAAAGAGCTCCGATACCTTTTGGTCCATAAATCTTATGAGATGAGAAACTCATAAGGTCGATACACATATCTTCAACATCAAGTTTTAATGCACCATACGCTTGAACGGCGTCTGTGTGGAACAAAATTCCGTTTTCACGAGCAGTTTTACCGATTGCTTTGATGTTTTGAATTGTTCCGACTTCGTTATTTACAGCCATAATAGAAATTAAGATTGTATCTTTTCTAATTGCATGTAAAAGCGCAGCCAAACTTACAACGCCATATTTGTCAACTGGAAGGTATGTGACTTCAAAGCCTTCTTTTTCAAGGGCTCTGCAACTTTCCATAACCGCTGGGTGCTCAATTTGACTTGTGATGATATGTTTACCTTTGTTAGCGTAAGCATGAGCGATACCTTTTATTGCCCAGTTATCTGCCTCTGTTCCGCCTGATGTGAAGTAAATTTCTTCACTTTTTGCATTGATAGTTTTTGCAATTCTATCTCTTGCTCTATCAACAATACCTTGTGCTTCCCTACCGAAACTATGAATACTATTAGGATTGCCGAAAAAGATGTTGTAGCAAGGCATCATTTCGTTCAAAACTTCGTTAGTAACATAAGTTGTAGCAGCACTATCTAAATATACTTTTCTTTCCATTTTTTTACCTCGGTCAAAATTTTATCACTTAATTATTTCCATGTCAAGAGTTAAATAAATTAAAAAATAAAAAAGTTGAATAATTTTTCAACTATTTCGCAAATTGGTTATATTTTTTCAAAAAAATATAAAAAAAGTGAGCAAAAACTCACTTTTAGTTATATGCAATGGCACTTGCGCCGCAAGGCAAATTGATTTTTTCATCGGTTGGAAGTCCAACTTCATAGGCTTCAATATCTGCAAATTTCTTGTTAAATTTTTCGCAATTTAACTGCAAAATATTTTTCATAACAGTTGGTTGCAAGCCTGTTGTATATGAGTTGATAAGCACAAATAATGGGTTGTCGCTAAGCACCTCAAAACAGAGCGAAACAAAATCGAAAATACTTTCTTCAATTTTCCAGACTTCACCGCTTGGGCCTCTGCCGTAAGAAGGAGGGTCCATGATGATTGCATCGTATTTATTGCCGCGTCTGATTTCGCGTTCAACAAATTTCTTACAATCTTCAACAATAAATCTCACATGAGCATCTTTAAGCCCAGAAATGCACAAATTTTCTTTGGCGCGTTCGACCATATTTTTGGCTGCATCAATATGCACAACGCTCGCACCTGCGCTGGCACAAGCAACAGTTGCTCCGCCAGTATAAGCGAACAAATTCAAAACTTTGATTTCTCGATTAGCATTTTTGATTAAGTCAATCATTTTGGCCCAATTAACTGCTTGCTCTGGGAAAAGCCCTGTATGTTTAAAGCCCATTGGCTTGATTTTAAATTTCAAGTTCCTCCAACCGACTTGCCACTCATCTGGGTATTTTTTCAAATTTTCCCAGTGACCGCCGCCGGTGCTTTCACGAAGATAATGAGCATTTAAACCGCTTTCATTTTTTAGATTGTATTTTGCTGGCCAAATAACCTGTGGATCGGGTCTTAAAAGTTTTACGTTTCCCCAACGCTCCAATTTTTCGCCGCCGCCTGTGGCAATCACTTCAAAGTCTTTCCACTCTGTGTTTACTTTCATAGTTAAATTCCCCTTAAAGAAATTGTTACATTTTCATCGGCGACATTTGCATCTTTGGTCATATCAGCATTTGTGAGATCTTCGCTCAATGACACTGCCAAAGTTTCAGCCAAAATTTTATCTTTATATGTTTTTACAACATCGTTAATCAACTCGCTATTTGACTTGATTGCGAGTTCAATTCTTTGTTCAACTTTAAAGTTTGCTTCCTTTCTATAAACTTGGATTTGACGAATAAGTTCACGCAAAACGCCTTCTTTCATCAAATTTTCGTCAATAGTTATATCTAAAACAATAGTTTTGCCATTTTCGCTTGAAACAACGAAATCTTGTTTTGGTTTGTAATTTACAACAAACAAATCGCTTGAAAGTTTACCAAATTCGCCAACAGTTACATTTCCAGTTTTGTATTCTTCTGCAAGTTTAGCCATGTCTTCTTTGCTTAAATTTTCAAGAAGGTTCTTAACTTTTTGAACATCGCCTTTTAAAACTCTTCCTGCAACGCCAAAGTTGACTGTTAAATAAGCGTCATTAAATCTGTTGTTATCATGTTCAAATTCAATTTCTTTGACATTGACTTCGTCTTTAATGATATTTGTGAAATGTTCAATCGCTTTTCTTGTTTCGTCTGAAACATTCAAATACATCTTTCTCAAAGGTTGTTTAACTTTGATTTGATTTTCGTTTCTAAGTCTTTGAGCAAGAGCAATAACCTCCCTTGCATCTTCTGTTTGAGAAATCAATTCTGGATAATTTACATTTGCAATTTCTTCTGGATAGCCAGCAAGGAAAATACTTTCTCTTGCGCTAGTTTCTGTTGCAACAACAAGCCTTTGCCAAATATATTCTGATAAGAATGGAATAATTGGGCTCATAACTTGAATACATGCTTTTAACGCGTTATAAAGGCAATAATATGCTGTTAATTTATCTTCTTCGTCTTCCGATTTCCAGAACCTGCGTCTGTTAATTCTGATATACCAGTTTGTTAAATCGTCAACATAATTTTCAAAGTCTTTAACTACCATATAGAATTTTTGATGTTGATAATTTTCTTTTGAATTTCTGATAAATTGATTTGTAAGTTCCAAAAGCCATTTATCAGTTATATCCAAATCTTTTGGCACAAAGCCGTTTAAATTTGGATTGTCAATAACTGCGTAAGTGTTATAGAACGCATAAGCATTCCAGAACGCCATAAGTTTTCTCTTAACTTCATCGCAAATTGAAAGACCAAAACGAGTGTCGTTAAGCATATTGTTTGATGCAAAGATATATCTCAAAACATCTGCGCCTGTTTTTTCAACCATGTCGTTGAAATCAATATTGTTTGGCCCAGATTTTGAGAATTTTGAACCATCTTCGCTAACAAGCATTGCAAATCCAATAACTTTTTTATATGGTGCAACGCCTTCAAGCGTAACGCTCATGAAAAGTAAAGAATAGAACCATAATCTGATTTGTTCTTTCATTTCAATTACGCACTCTGCTGGGAAATTTTTCTTCCAAAATTCTTTATCTGTGAAATATTTTTTTGTTGAAAATGGCGTAATACCAGCATCTAGCCAGCAGTCGCCAACTTCTGGTACACGGCTAACTTCGTGGCCGCAATGTGGACATTTGATTTTAATATCATCAATGTATGGTCTATGAAGATGAGGCAAATTTTCAACTTGCTGTTTTGAAGACAACTTTTCAAGTTCTTCAAGTGAACCAACAACTGTCAATTTACCGCAATGTTCGCAACGATAGAATGGGAGTGGCAAACCATAGAAACGCTTTCTTGAAATATTCCAGTCACCCATGTTTGTAAGCCAATCTAGCATACGCTTTTTCATGAATTCTGGTTGCCATTCAACATCGTCGATAGCCTTAATTAAAAGTGGTCTGATTTCGTCCGCTTTGATATACCATTCTTTTGTCAATCTAAAAATCAAAGGCTTTTTACATCTCCAACAAATTGGATAACGATGTTTATATTTGTGTGTGTAATAGAGTTTATTTCTGTTTTTGAGTTCGTCAAAAACTAAATCTGCAACTTCTGATGCTTCTTTGCCTGCTAAAAAGCCAAAATTTGAATAGAAAATTCCGCTTTCATCAACTGGGCAAACTTTTGGTAAGCCAAGTTTTTCGCCAAGTTCAAAGTCTTCCGCACCGCATCCAGGAGCGATATGAACAGCGCCTGAGCCTTCCGTTGCGTCAACTGCGTCCCAAGCAACAATTTTGTGAACAAAGTTTTGTTCTTCAAGTTCTGGGAAACATGTTTCATATTCAAGACCAACAAGTTCGCTTCCTTTAACTTCTTTTACAACTTCGATTAAGTCATCTTTTAATGCTTTAATCGCGTCTTTACAAATAATTAAATTCCTATCTGTCGATTTAACTTTGCAAACTGCATAAGTCAAATCTGGGTTAACTGCGATTGCAACATTTGACGAAAGTGTCCATGGAGTTGTTGTCCAAACGATTATGCTATTGTTTGTATTTTTTATTGGAAGTTTGAAAAAGACTGCCATGTGTTCCAAGTCTTGATAACTATCTGCAAGTTCATGTTCTGAAAGTGATGTTCCGCAATGTGAGCACCAAGGCATTGGTCTGTATTTTTCAATTAACCAACCTTTTTCATAACATTTTTTCAAGAAATACCAAATTGTTGTGATGTTTGTATCTGAATTTGTGAAATAACTATCGTCCCAATTCATCCATTGCCCAAGCCTTTTTGATTGCTCTGCAATGCGACCTGCATAATGCTTAACACGGCTAATACAAGCTTCGGTAAAATTGTCCATTCCATAATTCAAAACATCTTTTTTATCTTTCAAGCCAAGTGCTTTTTCAACGCCAACTTCAACCCACAAACCTTGTGCGTCAAATCCGTTTTGGTAGTGAGCATCATGACCAGTAAGCGCGTTAAATCTAAGCATAATATCTTTCAATGCTCTGTTCCAAACATGGTGAAGTTTCATTTCGTTGTTTGCTGTGATTGGTCCATCTAAAAAAGCAAAATATTTGCCTGTTTTTTTGTTTTGTTCTTGAAGTTTTTGAAAAATTTGTTCTTTGTCCCAAAAATTTAAAATTTTATGTTCCATTTCTGGAAGATTTGGCATGCCTGTTTCTTTTTCCATAATTTATCCTTTCCTTTCTGTCTGTGCCGTAAATAAAAAAAGACACTATTCTACGAATAGCATCTTAACACATTAAATATTTTTTTGCAATTATTTAACTATAATTATTTATTAAATTCATCAACAACATTTTTATTATCAAACTTAGCTTTTTGAACGCCGTTTTTATATTGTTTGTCGCAATTATCCATAAGTTCTTCGTAGTTTTCAAGCCTTTCACTTATCATTTCAACTGGATAAACATTTTGCTTTGAATACTTTGCAAGTTTAGAATAAAAAACTGAATTAAATGCATTGATTTCATCTTTAATTTCTTCAAGTGAAGCAATTTTTGACTTTGTAAGCGTTTCCAAATATCCTAACTTGTTAAATGCTGAATATCTTTCTTCAATCGCTGAGTCAATCACGCTTGAAAAAACTGAAAGAGCATCATTTTGAACATCTTGTCTAATTTTAACCAAATCGTATTGGAATTTATTTTGCATATAACTTCTATTCAAATTTTTTGCCATATCAAAAACATTATTATAATCTGCCATAACCGCTCCTAAAACTCTCTTTCTTTGTTTGATTTTCCATCGCATTGTTTATAGCAATTTTTGATTAAGTTATTGATTTCTTGTTTTCTATCAATATCAGGCATAACTTTTTCTTTAACAAAATATTTTTGTTTTGTTTCGTTTCCAAAAGCAGCCAAAGTGTCTACCAAATTATCAAATGAAGTTTTAAACTCATCAAAATTGTTGATGCCGTCCTTCTTTCTTGAATTCAAAATAAAGAACTTTTCACTGTTAATCAAAACATTATTAAGTTTTGAACTATAATAATTCATTTTTCCTGAAAGCAAGTTTTCGTTTGTTACTTGCAAAGCTTCAATCATTTCACCAATAGTTTGAATACTTTCATTTTGAATTGGCATATCGTTTGTAATTCCAAAATAATTTGACATAATCGTCCTCCACTTACATATTACAACATTAATATATTATTGTCAATAACTAATTTTCAAATCTTCCTTTTGCACGCCAATCTTTTTCCACGCGAACAAATAATTTCAAATTGACCTTTTGTCCAAGCAAATATTCAATTTCTTTTCGTGCGTTTGTTCCAATCTTTTTTATCATTTCGCCATTGTGACCAACAATAATTCTTTTATGACCTTCGCGCTCGCAAATTATGTCCGCAGATATTTCACCACTATCTTCGTCAAAAGATGTGATGCTAACCGCAATACCATGTGGGATTTCTTCGTCTAGCAAATATAGCGTTTTCTCTCTGATGATTTCTGATACCAAAAATCTCACTGACTTATCAGTGATTTCGTCTTCTTCAAAATTGAAAAATTCAACTTCTGGGAGCACTTCAACAATCTTATTAATTAACAAATCTAAGTTCTTGTTTTTAAATGTTGAAATAGGCAAAATTTCCACAAGTTCCAACTGATTTAACTTCTGAACTTCGCTGTAAGATTTTTCCATGCTTGTTGCATCAATCTTAGATAAAACAATAAAAATTGGCGTTAAAAGCGATTTTTTTCCAGTTTTTTCATCAATTTCGGTGTTTTTTTCAATTAAATTCTTTAAATACCTAATTTCTTCATCGTCAATTTTTTTGGTTATATCAATCAAATAGATTATCGCATCAACACCTTCACTTGCGGCTCTAACATCTTTATTCATTGCTTTGTCAAGAGCATTTTTACTTTTGTGAATTCCTGGCGTATCAACAAAAATAATTTGATAATTATCCTTTGTTAAAATGCCCAAAATATTTTCACGCGTTGTTTGTTTTTTAGGCGAAACGATGCTAATTTTTTGACCAATAAGTTTATTCAACAGAGTGCTTTTACCTGCGTTCGTTCTTCCAATTATTGAAACATATCCTGATTTTTTCATGCTTTTTCCTATCTTTTTATATTATTTTCTTCCAATATTTTCTTTGCAACAGATTGCATAACAACTTCGTCTTGCTTCTCTATGTGGTCATAACCAAGCAAATGTAAAAAACCATGCAAAGCCAAAAAGCATAGTTCTCTTGTTAAACTATGCCCATACTCTTTTGCTTGGTCTTTTGCAACTTGTTTGCAAATGATTATATCTCCAAGCATAACATTGTCTTGTGAAAGTTCACTTTCAACATCTTCCAAATTATTAAAATCAACAAGCGGAAATGATAGCACATCAGTTTTCCTGTCAACCCCGCGATATTCTTTATTGATTTCTCTTATTTCTTCTTCACTTGCGAAACGCAAACTCACTTCAAAAGACTTGTCTTTCAAGCCTTCAACCGATTTTGATTTTTCTTCAAGTGCAGATAAATAAATTTTTCTTATTTTACTTCTAATGCAAAGGCATTTTATATTGTTAAAGTATATCTTAATCATTTTTCTCCTAAATTAAATTATATGGCAATGTTTTTGTTAATTGTAATTGTGTAAGTCACTATCCATTTATCGCCATTTTGTGCATAAGTGCAATCTTCGTTTTTAATGTCAACATCTCCCCCTACCTGAATCAAAGCATTTTTCTTTGCCTGAGCAAATAGTTCGTCTTTAACATCTTCAAACTTCTTTTCTATTATAACACATTTTGTTTCAAAATAAAATATTTCTTTATACTTAATTGGAATTACATAGTCTGTTAAATAACCAACCTTTTCTTCTATATCGTAATTTTCATAAGGACACTCACCCAAATTTGAGAAAATTGGCGAGCCAAAAAGCGTTGTTTGCCTAAACGACACAAAGTTGCCTGTCCTTTCTTTTTTCATGTAACTTTCTGTGTGCTCAGTTTTTCCTGTCAACCAAATATCAGCCATAATCTTGGCTTTTGGAACAATAGGAATTTGTTTTCCATTGGAATCAATCGTATATGGTGCAACAAGCGGGTCACCAACTTTAACAATGTCACCAACTTTTACAAGCAGCGTTCCTTGAATTAAAGTTATATCTGTAATCATACCGTTTTGAGTTGCAAGAAGCGGCGAAATATTTTCCAAATCTTCAAACTCGTCGTTTACAACTTTTTCTTTAATATTGATTACAATCGTGCAACCCTTTTTAATTGCACTAACCGAACTTACTTTATCAAAATGTTGCAAAACAAGTTTTTCAACTTGCTCAGTTTGAATAGAATTCAAATGTGTAAATGGTGATACGCCATTTTCTTCGAGCATAGCAATTATCTCTGCCGCATCAACGTTCTCAGCCCCAATCACATCAATTTTGAGCATAAAATTGCTCATCACAATCACTAAACTTATCGCCAAAAATAAGCCAATTAAAATACCATATCTAACTTTAAAAAAATTGCTTAATTTAAAAAGTCCAACATATTTTTCGCTCTCAACTTCAATCTTTCGCTCTGCCAAAAATTGCTTAACAAACTTTTTATCCTTCGGCTTAATTTGTATTCTCGCTTGCTTTAAATTGTATTTTTCGACTTCGTAAAACTCAACATTTTTAGAGCATAAAAAATTAAGCGCGCGTTCAATGTTGTAACCGGAAATTTCCATTTCAATGCACGAATTCCTACTTTTTTTTGTTTTTTTAACGCTTTTTTCTTTATTTTTGCGTCTAATTAACTTCCACACTCTCAATTTCTCCCATTATGCTCAATGTTGTTGACGATAATATTTTCAGTTTCAATCCCTTGCCAGAAACACTAATAATTTTGTTTTTAGTCTTAAACATAATCATTTCTTCACTCAAATTTAAAAGCCCCTTATGCCCTTCAACATAAAGTATATTTCCATTAATATTTACCATTTGATAATTGCTTTCAAGATTCGGCATTTTGAGTTCTTTTTTAATCTCAGCAAAAAAATTAAACATGAATTTCCCCTACAATAAAATATGCATAAAAACGCAGAATTAGAATAATCTAAAGGCAGTCAAACAAACTTTGAAAACGCCAATTTTGACATCAATTTGACATCATATTATTTTTAATACTGATTAATAATCTTAATTGGAGGAAAATATGGACAAATTTGAGCAAGTTAAAGGCAATTACTACTCTGCATTTTCTTTGAGAGTGTCCGAAGATTTGATGGATGCAATCAAAGTTATTGCCGTGAAAAATAAGCGTTCCATTAACAAAGAAATAGAATTTGCTTTAGAAAAATATGTTGAAGAAAACAATAAATAATCAATTCTAAAAATTGGAATTTTTTTCGCATCAAAAAACCAGGCTTTGGACCTGGTTTTTTATTTACTTAATCTAAAACAAAATTAACAAAATGCAATTTTAAAACTCTCTGCTTACAATTTCTGAAATTTCTTTTATTTTATCAAAATTCTCTTGCGTCCTAAGATTTTTCACCGCATAACTTAAAATATCGTTAAGATGACCAATTATATTTCCTGCAAGTTCTTCCATCCATCTATGTCTTGGCATAATCCAAACATGAAAATGTCGTCCCGCTTTTTCTTCAAAAATTACATTAAAGCGGTCACAAATTTTGTTATCTTTTAAAATTTTAATCGTTCGGTTTACTATTTCAAAAAGTTTGTTTCTTTCAATATCTGTTAACTCTGAAAAATTTTCCACATGGCGTCTTGGCGATACAACAAAAAATCCCTGAATGGGCAACTCCCAATCTTGCGATAAAATAAATAACTCATCTTCATACGCTATTTTTGTTGGCAAACTAAATTCATGATTTGCATAAGCACAACCTAAACAACCATCAATTTCAATTTCGTTCCCCGCATAGTCAATCATACCCTTTCTCCTGTGTTTAATTATATCAAACATTTCATGTTTTGTTACAATTTAAAGAAACTACTAGCAGCTAGACTGGTAAGTTCTCTAATTATATCTTTTAATAGGCTCTACTTTGTATTCATTAATAATTGCTATTGCATTTAAAATCAAAATCAATTGAATTATAATATTTTTCAAAATCAGATTTCTTAAGATTTGTTATAATTTCTTTTATTTCAGTTTTTAATGCAGGACAATAAGCGTATCTTTCTCCCACAATTTTATATCCAATTTTTAACTGCATATTTTTTGATCTTTCATTAAAATCAAAAAAACCATCAACTAATTTTTGAGCTCCTAATACATCAAAAGCAAGTTTCGCACGAGCAATCCATATTTCAGTTCCATAACCTTGCCCTTGGAAATCTCTATGTAACCAAATGCCGCCATGGAATTCTCCCTTGTCATTAATGGAAAGATTTGTCCCTCCTATAATTTTTCTATCATTTTTCCTTTGAATTGCAAAATAATAATTATTATTTCTTTCGTTTATATGCTTTTTAATAAATTCAATCGCATTTTCCTTTGTGTATGGAAATGGCACAATTAAGTTTTTTGCAATATCAAAATCATTGAATGTCTCAAACAAAAAATCAACGTCTTTATTATTCCATTCTCTAAAAATTAATCGTTGTGTTTCAATTATCATAGAATTTACCTTATATTTATATTATATCAAACATTTCATGTTTTGTCACAATTTTTTTAAGCTTAAAAAAACAAGCATTTTTGCTTGTTTTTAACTATTTTTTTCATTTTATTTAACTAAATTTACAATTTTTGTAAAAAAGAATACCAAAATGATTACTTTTTTATTAAATTAGCATAATTTTCACCCATTAATAAATGTTCTTTATTAATCAAGGAAACACATTCTACTGATTGGTTAAAAATCATTACTATATCACTGCCACCAAACAAGAAATAGCCAAGAGGATCACCTTTCTTTACCTTTTTCCCAACATACAAATCTTCTTCAAAATTGCATGAACATATTTGCGACATTCCAACAAGCAAAATTGCAACATAACCAAATTTCGTATCCAAAATGACACAATCTCTTGTTTCAATCATTTGAAATCCAAGTTTATTATAATAAACATATCTCTTTTCGTCGTTGTTCCATTTTGTAACACCACCGCCAGCATTTGCTGCTGAAATTTTTCGCATTTCGACTATTGTTCCATCAATAGGGAAGTGATATCTATGATAATCATTTATATCAAGAAAAGAATGAGTTAATGTACCATTGGCAAATTTTTTGCAATAAGCACTATCATTTCCAATTAATGTTTCCACAGATTTTATGTGTGCTGTTTTTATTGAAATATTGTCGTACTCAATCATTCCGTTAGAATCAATTTTATAAAATCCTTTCGGATATGAATCCGCGGGAGAAATAACATCTGCATTGCCGATAGGTCTTTGCTTTTTATCAATCAATTTTCTTGAAAAGAAGTCGTTAAAACTTGTCCATATATTTTCATCGCCATACCAACCATTTTGCAACCCAAAATTATCGTCTTTCAAAGCTAAATCATAATAGTTTTGATTCCAACTTTCATTTTGGCTCAAAAAACTGCCCCATTTTTTTGAATATTTTTTTATCCAACTAGCAATCGGCTCGTGATACTGAAGTGAAGGATAATAATATCCTTTATTTTCCAATTCTTCTAATGGCTGGTCAAAAATATACCAAAAATAGCCTGTTGCCTGGTCAATTTTTGAGTACAACGAACTATATGGCAAATTTTTTAAACATTCCCAAGGCATGCATTTAACTGACCAATCTAAAAAATCGTAAAGTTCTTCAAGTGATTGAGCAGGATTTGTTTTTTTATCTGGATTGTTTAATTTTGCTATCTCAATATTCTTTTCCAACAATTTTTTTAGATTTTCATCATTTTCAACAAGCTTTATAAACTCAATTGTTGTCTTCTCGTGTTTATTCATTTTTTACTCCACATTCGCATTTTTATTTAACAACATAAATACTTTTTTGCAAAAATAATCATTGCCTAATTTTAAATTTAAAGAATTAACGACATTACACATATAATCTATTTTTTCTTGCTGTTTCATGTTTGTCATGCTGTCATCTTCTTCATATTCGATAAAAATTCCCAATTTCTCAATGACTTGCACTACAAAAATAATTTCATCTTTTTTATAAACATAAGAATTGTTTTTAACGGCCGCATAATTGTTTAGTCCAGAAGATTTGAAAATCATAATTGCGTTTTGCAATGAATCAATTTTCGTTTTTGTTTTCTCTTCTGATATAACATTTCCAAATTTATCAAACTCTTTTTTCTTATAACACAAATAACTCGTTTCGCGACTATCCAACACTTGACGAACAAGAAACGAATTGTTGATCAGTTCTGAATATTCAATATTTTGCAAGTTTCCAAGTTTTGAAAAATACCAATCATTTAGTTGATAGTTTTCAATCATTTTAAATCCTTGCTGTTGTAATATTTTATCAATTTCGTCAAATGTGTTAAAAACTTGAACAGTTATCTCAACATCTTTCATAAAATCTCCAAAATTTAATCAATTTATTTATCAATTTAATATAAAGCAATATTACAAGATATCAAATTAATTCGTTTTAATCAATAATAGTTATCTATTTACTTCAATCCAAAAATCAATTTCGGCTTTGTTTGGTTCTTCCCACATTGATAACAATTTGTTCTTTAACCCTTCATCTAAATAATAGTTTGAACCGCTTTTCCCCGCAACAACATTGTTATTTCTTTCTTCAATATTTTTGAGCCAAGTTTTTTCATCTACATTTATGTAATGAAATTCTGTTGCAATATTTTGTTCGTTGAAATATTTTCTAGTTAAATCTCTCTCTTTTTTAGTCCAAAATCCCCAATCTAAAATAACATTACAATTTGCTTTTACTAATTCCACAGATTTTTTTAATAGATAATCTTTTATCTTTATAATCATCTGTTCATGTCTGTCACCTAAATCATTATCAAATAAAATTGAAGTCATCTCATCGCAAGAAAGAATAACAGCATTCTCTCTTGTTTTTAATTGATTTGCATAATATGATTTACCGCAACAGATTTTTCCACATATTAAAATTACTTTTGCCACATTTGCACCTTATTATTTATAATAGCATAAAAATATAATTCAAAACAACTATAAAACAAAAAAAAGCAAGGTTTCACACCCTGCTTTGTCTTGCAACATTCAAACATAGCCCTACCGCTGCCATAAAAACAATTAAAGATGTTGAGCCTGCTGAAATAAATGGGAGCGGCAAACCCGTTGGCGGAATTAAACCCGACACAACGCAAACATTTAAAATAACTTGAATAGCAATAACGCTGGCAACTCCTAAAACAAGAAGTGCACCAAATCTGTCTTTTGCGTTTCTTGCAACTGAAATTAAAAGATAAATCAAAACTGCAAAAACAAGCAGAGTTAAAATTGCTCCGAACAATCCGAGTTCTTCGCCAATGATTGAAAAAATAAAATCACTTTCTGAAAATGGCAAAAACATATATTTTTGACGCGAATTACCAAGTCCAACACCGAAAAGTCCACCAGAACCGAGCGAGTAAAGCGACTGAATAAGTTGAAAGCCTTCCGCTTGCGGACTTGCCCAAGGATTTAAAAATGCCATAAATCTTTGAACACGATATGGCTCAACAATAATAAGTGCTGGCACGGCGCACGCCGCTGGAATTCCAAGCCAAACAAAATGTTTCATTTTTGTTCCGCCAACAAATAACATGAAAAGCATGATAAAACCAATACACATTGTGATAGACATATTCGGTTCTAAAATGACAAGCAAACAAAAACCAAGACCGACACCTAAAACAGGCAAAAGTGTTTTAAACTTGCCAATTTTTTCATAATTATCAGATAAGTATGCCGCAGAAAATAATACAAGCGCAAATTTAGCAAATTCGCTTGGTTGAATTGTAAAAAGTCCCAAATTAAGCCATCTTTTTGCACCATAGTTTTCAACACCAATACCAGGTATAAAAACCAATGCAAGCAAAACGGCAGAAATTATAACAACCCACCATTTAAGTTTTTTAAGTTTTTGATAGTTTATAAAAGTACAAACAAACATTGCGGCAATTCCAAGCACCGCACCAATAATTTGTTTTGTTAGATAAAAATATGGATTTGAATAACGATAATTGGCTATATAACTGCTGGCAGAATAAACCATGATGCAGCCAAAAATGGCAAGCCCGCAAACAAGCAAAAAAATTGACAAAGTTTTGGCGTCAAAGATTTTACCTTCACGAGTGAAAAGGTTTGAAAAATTTTTATTAAAGTTTATTTTTTTAACTTTTATCCTTTTCATTGAATTTCCTTTTTATTATTTAAAATTACAATTTTCTTAAACGCTCTTCCTCTTTCAATATAATTTTCAAATTCGTCAAAACTTGCACAAGCGGGTGCTAAAAGGACTGTTATTTTCCCATTTTGCATTTTAGCCAAATCCTTGGCAAAGTTAACTGCATTTTCAAAGTTATCTTTTTGCTCATAGTTCTTCATGTTATGTTTATCAAACGCATCAACAATTTTGCTTGAAGTTGCTCCAAAAACGATAAATTTTGCAATTTTTTTATTATTTTTCAACTGTTTTGCTAAATTTTCAAAGTTTTCACCTTTATCACTGCCACCTAGCAAAACAATTTTATCGCCATCAACAGCGTTAATATCTGCAACTGCACTTGCAATATTTGTTGCCTTGCTGTCGTTAATATATGTAACATTTTTTTCTTGCAAAACAACTTCCAATCTGTTTTCCAGTGGTGCAAAACTATTTATTGCGCTTTCAACTTTTTTCATGTTTAACCCTTCCAATTTAGCAATCAAAACCGCCGCCAAAACATTTTCGATGTTTTTGTTCCCAACAAGTTTTATGTTTTTCACACTCAAAAGATACTCAATACTGTTTTCTTTAAAAAACAATCTATCTTCATGTTTAAAAATGCCTTTATAATTTTCGTTTTGGTTCTCATCGCAAGTTGAAAAATAATAAATCTTGCCTTTGCACTTGCTGGCAAAGCGCTTATAATTTTTATCGTTATAATTTAAAACAGCAATTTGATGCTTTCCTTGATTTTCAAAAATTCTTTCTTTTGCTGCTATGTATTCGTTAATATTTTTATATCTGTCCAAATGATCAGGTGCAATATTTAAAATTGAAACAATATCCGCATTAAAATTTTCAATCTTTTCAAGTTGAAAACTGCTAAGTTCAATAATAGATGTTGATTTCCTATTTGTTTTAAGAGCGATGCTTGCAAGCGGAATTCCCACATTGCCTGCAACAAAAATATTTTTTCTTTTAAATTTGCCAACGCAATTTTTGAAAATATGTCCCAAAAGGGTTATCGTTGTAGTTTTACCATTCGTTCCTGTTATGGCAATCTTTTTGCCTTTTGTAAACATTGATGCAAGTTCAATTTCGGAAATAATTCTGACATTATTTTCAATTAACTCTTGATATAACTTGCTTGTTTGAGGAATTCCTGGGCTCACAACGGCAAAATCTAACTTTTTAATATCCAAATCTAACATCTTGTTTGGAAATCTTTTGTCGTCAAATGTCACAACATTTGCTTTCATTGTTTTTAAAAGTTCATAACTTGAAAGTCCGCTTTTGCCAAGTCCATAAACTAAAATATTTTTGTTTTTTAAAATGTTTTTCACAAACCACCCGCAAATATAGAGATAATAACCACAAGACTGCTCATCATTATAGTTATTACTATATATACGAGTGTAATTCTGTTTTCATGCACGCCGCATTGTTGAAAGTGATGATGAATTGGCGCCATTTTAAAAATTCTCTTTTTTGTTCGCTTATAGTGCAAAACTTGCAAAATAACAGAGAGTGCCGAAATAACAAACATTATGCCGAGTAGCGGAATGTAAAGTTCGAGCCTTGAAAAAATTGCCAAACTTGCAATAAGTCCGCCAAGCGCAAGCGAGCCGGTATCCCCCATAAATATTTTTGCTGGGAAGCAATTATATGACATATAACCAATCAGCGCACCAATGACACAGAAGCATAACATAATCAGATTTTGAAACTCTTCAACCATGGCTGTTGACGCGGCAAGTTTTTGATACAAAAACAAGAGCGTAACAAAACCGATAAGATAGGAAGTTGACACGCCTGCGGCAAGACCGTCAAGACCGTCAGTTAAGTTCACCGAGTTTGTCACCGCTAAATATACCAATATTATAAATGGAATTACGCCCCAACTTAAATCAATGGTCGTTTTAACAAACGGAAGATAAATCGTTGTGCCGACTAAGTTTGAATAATAACAAAAGAAAGCAAGAATTGTTGCAATTCCCACTTGACCAATTATTTTTTGATATGGTTTTAAACCCAAATTTTGTTTGTAGCGAATTTTAATAAAGTCGTCCAAAAAGCCTAATATGCCATAGGCGAACATGGACGCAAGAGCAATGATTGCGAGAGTGTAATTCTTGGTAAAAAAGCAAAGAGCAACCAAACTGGCAACAATAAAAATTATACCACCAAGCGTTGGAGTTCCGCTTTTACCGCTATGCTCTTTCACATATTCCAAAACGGTTTGCGAAGCCTTAATCTTCTTTGACGCAGCAATAACAAGTGGCCCTAAAATCAAAGCAACAACTAAGGTTATTAAAAACGCTAACAAATAGTAACTCACCTTCCCTCCACCTTTGCCAAAATCGCGGCAATTTTGTCGTTTGTTTGATTCACAACATCTAAATCGCAATATGGCACTTTAACGCCATTGATGTCTTGATATTTCTCAACGCCTTTGCCAAGTATTGCAACAGCATCACCTGGTCTAGCCAAATTTATTGCAATTTCAACCGCTTTATGCCTATCAACTATGCTAACAAACTTATCGCTTGTCATTCCACGCTCAACATCGTCAATTATAAGTTCTGGATTTTCAAAACGCGGATTATCGCTTGTTATGATTGTAAAATCGCTAAGTTTTTCTGAAATTTGCCCCATAAGCGGCCTTTTCCCTTTATCACGATTTCCCCCACAACCAAAAACAGTGATAATGCGCTTTGGTTTTAATTCTTTTATTGCCGTTAAAATGTTTTTTATTCCGTCAGGCGTGTGCGCAAAGTCGATAATTGCACTTGCGCCATTTGCAAGTTTGACAAAGTTAAATCTGCCAGAAACAGATTTCAGGTCAGCAAGTCCTTGTGCTATAAATTTGCCTTCAATGCCAAGAGCGGCGGCGGCACTTGATGCTGCAAGCGCGTTATATATGTTAAATCTGCCAGGCAAGTTAATTTTACATTCAATGATGTTATCCATCAAATTTAAAACAAATTTTGAGCCGCTGAAAGTATTTTTTATATCAATCGCAAAACAGTCAGCAGGATTATCAAGCGCATAAGAAATTGTTGGCAAACCAAAACTTTCAATTTTTCGTCCCCATTCGTCGTCTAAGTTTGTTACTGCCATTTTTGTAAACTTTTTAGAAAATAATCGCATTTTTACATCGCCATAATTCTCCATAGTTTTGAAAAACTCCAAATGGTCTTGCGTCAAGTTTGAAAATATGGCAACTTCATAAATAATTCCGTAAATTTTGTTGTGAAAGATAGAGTGCGCAGACGCCTCCATAACACAATATTCGCAACCAAATTCCACCATTTCTGCCATCAATTTTTGCATGTCCATCGGATCCGGCGTTGTTAGATTTACAGGCAAAAATTGCTTGCCAATATACGCTCCCTCTGTGCCAATAAGTCCAACTTTGTGTCCTGCACTTTCAAGAATACTTTTTAACATGTAGGTCGTGGTGGTTTTTCCATTAGTGCCAGTTATGGCAATCATTTTCATTTTTTTGTGCGGATTTGAATAAAAATTTGATGCCATTAGCGACAATGCTTCGCGCGTTGAATTAACCACAACTTCGTTTTTACAAACATTTAACTTTCTTTCGCAAACGATAACTTTTGCTCCGTTCTTTATTGCATCAGCGGCAAATTTATGCCCGTCTGTGTTTTCACCAACCAAGCAAACAAAAATTGCGTTTTCGCTTTCTGCATACCTATTTCTGCTATCAAAAGAAATGCTTGTGATGTCCAAATCCAAATTGCCATCAAACTTTTCTTTCAAAGGAATATTTAACAAAATGTCTTTTAATTTCATATATTTTTCCTTGAAATATCATACAAAGTTATTTATCAAAATTGACTAGATAAGCAAAAATAGACAAAAAGTTGTTAAAAAAGCCCTTTTATAACAATTATGCTAAATTAATTTAAAATATGGAAAATTGTGTTATAATAATTTTTGGGAGTACTATGAAAAACGAAGAATTAACAAAAAATAAAATCGACATTGAAAAACTCAATTTTGACGCCATTGAAAACTTGCCAAATTTGATTTTGGAAGGAGAAAATTATTTCAATAACCAAATCGCCGAAATTTGCAAAAAGGTTTGTCAAAATGAAAGTATTAAAATAATTTTGCTTGCTGGACCATCTGCCGCAGGCAAAACAACAACTTCAAATTTGCTCGCTTTGCACTTTGGTATGCTTTCAAAGCGCGTGGTTACTGTGTCGCTAGACAACTTTTTTGT
>CALBYO010000040.1 GCA_937889705.1 uncultured Bacillota bacterium
ACAGCATTTGCTCCACAAGCAAGAACCGAGCAAGTTTCCTCCATGCTATCAACATTAAAGATACAAACTTTACCCTTTTGCGCAAAGCCAACATTTTCAAGACCAAGCGGAGTGTTTTTTTGCCTGTATAGATAGTATGGTTTGTAACCTTCTTCAAACAATCTTTTATGGCCAAAATCAATCATTTTTTTGACTTCTTGTTCATGCAATTCAAGTTCTTGTTGCGAAGTTAGATTTTCGTGCTTTTGAAGGTTGACAATCTTTTCATCTGTTAAGTTTGAACCGCGTTTTAATGCCAGCGTATGGACCGTAATATTTTGTGGTGCCATTTCAATAGCATAGTTGATTGATTTTTTAAAGTTTGCAAATGTTTCACCGCTCAAACCCGCAATCAAATCTATGTTAATATCAAAGCCAAATTCCAATGCCATTGCATAAGCGTTTAAGACATCTTTTACGGTGTGTTTTCTACCAATAAGTTTTAAAGTCTTTTCAACAAATGTTTGCGGATTGATACAAATTCTTGTAACATCGTGTTTTTTCAACACTTGCAATTTTTCGCGCGTTATGGTGTCTGCCCTACCACATTCAACCGTAAATTCATTGACATTGAAATTGAGTTCAGAGAGTAAGTCATCAAGTTGCTCAGCAGACAAAACTGATGGCGTGCCCCCTCCGATATAAATTGACCTTACAATCAATGTTTTATTTTGAATTATTTTCTTAACGCTTGCAATTTCTTTTTTAAGTGCTTCAATGTAACTTGGAACAAGTTGTTGAACAGCGTTATATTCGGCCGAAATAAAACTGCAATATTTGCATCTTGATGGACAAATTGGAATGTTGACATAAATATCAACAAGATTGTCATTTTTTATAATACATTTTTGATTTTTGATTGTTTCTTTCAAAAGCATTGCCTTATTTTCTGAAAGCCTATATTGCTTCATTAATTCTTCTTTCAAAAACAATTCTGGCGTGCCTTGCTCTAATAGTTTGTAAGCAATTTTGGTTGGTCTTACGCCTGTTAAAGCACCCCATTCAAAAGTTTTGCCTGTAAAACTTGACAAAGCATCATAAAGAAAAATCTTGCTCCATTTTTTATCTTCGACATTCTTTTGCGAAGTTGCATAATCATAATGAAATGATTTTTCGTTGTCGTCCAAAGAAACTTTTAAATCAAAGCCTTTGTCCGTGTTTGAAAAATCAATTTTAATCAAATGCTCGTTTTGATTTTCAAAGTTTGGAAAAAACAAGTTTGCGACTTCTTGATAATCATTCAAATATTTTTCTAAATTAGTTTGAATTTTCATTTTTATCTCTCTTTTTTGTGGTTTTGTCGTTATTTTTAAACAAATTTGCATAGAAATTTAGATAATTATATATTTTTGAATTTTTCAAATCTGTTTTGCAATCGTTGTTGATAGTTATAGCAAAACCGTTTGTGTTGTCAACAGTTATCAGATTTAATTCTTCAAAAATCATTAAATAAGCATGAAAGTTCTTAAATGCCGTGCGTTTGAGTTTTAACATTCTGTTATAAGCATGAAGTTCATTTACAAAACTTTTTTCATTCAAACTTTTTAACGCATTGTAAAAATCACCTATTTTTTCTCGCCTTGTATCAATACCGCAAAGCAGTTTTTTATCAAATGTTCCATTTTTTGGAATGTAAATTTTTGCGTTAGAAATTTGCGAGATTTTTGCAAGGTATGATTTATCCAAAACGGGCTCTAAAAATACAACTTTTACATAGTCTTTAAAAATATTAATATCTGTTGGATACAAACAAATAGCATTAAAGCCCCCGCTTGAATAATTGTTAAAAACGAATTTTTCATAAATGTTGTCAAGACAATATTTATTGATAAATTCATTATAATTTGCAAGTTTATTGCTTACAAAAATTGTTCCAAAAGGATTTTGCTGATTTGAAACAAGGTTTATTATTTCGCTTTCTTCGTATTCAGTTAAATCAATTTCTCTGCCAAATTTTAGATATCTTAATTGTTCAAGTTCTATTGCATCTAAATCGTTTTTAAATGACTTATCAAAGCCATAATCGCCTTCAAAATATTTAACAATGCCTTTAAAAGTTCCTTTGTAACGCTCTTTTTGAAGTTCAAAAACAAAATGTTTATTTTTTGCAAACTTCAAGTCAAAATACTTGTCTGCACAATTAAAGTATATCAATCCAAGTTTATTTGAAAATGTGATATTGAAATGCTGATTAAAATTTTTAAGTGGAGATATCATCGCGTTGTCAGCACAAATACTAAAAAGCGGATTTGAATTATCCAAGCCAAAAGGCTCTAAAAGTTGCAAATCGTCAAAGAACTTGTCAGTTAAATCGTTCAAATCAATGTCTAAATCATAATAAGAAATTGGTTCAAATGCTTTTGGTGACACATTCGCAAATATGAAACTATTAACGCGTTTTGAAAACTCGTCAAAATTTTCTTTTTTAAGCGTTAAGCCCGCCGCCATCTTATGTCCGCCATAAGTGACTAAAATATCGCTACAACTAGATAAAAGCTCATGAACATTGATGTCTAGCAAACTCCTAGCCGAGCCTTTTAAAACGCCATCTTCTTCCGAAAACAAAAATGCAGGTCGATTATAAGCATCAACAAGCCTTGCGGCAACAATTCCCAAAATACCATGATCCCATTTATTGTTGTAAAGAATAATCGCACGCTCGTTTGATAAATTTGTATGTTTGAGCATTTCAATACAATCTGCATAACATTCGTTACAAACAACTTGCCTTCTTGTGTTATATTCCGCTATCTTGCTTATTTGGGCTTTTATCTCCGCTGGCGACTTAGCAAGAATAAGTTTAAGTGATTCGCTTGCTTCACCCATTCTGCCCGCCGCATTAAGTTTTGGCGCTATCTTAAATGCTATATCAGTTGAGCACACATTTTTAACGCTCAATTTATTATCTGATAGCAACGCTTTTAAACCTGCTGGTAAATGCTTTTCAAATAGTTTTAAGCCGTAATAAACAATCGCCCTATTTTCTCTTGTTAACCTTACGATATCAGCAATAGTTGCAATCGCGGCAATAGGCAAGAACTCTGATGCCATTTCATGACCTAAAAGTGCTTCACTTATCTTAAAAGCAACGCCTGTTCCGCATAAATCGTGAAAATCATATGCTTGATTTATTATCTTTGGATTTATAACAACACAATTTGGAATTTCTTCTGGCAACTCGTGATGATCTGTTACAATCATCTCTATTCCCAAACTTTTAGCATATTCCACTTCGTTTTTGCATGAAATACCGCAGTCCACTGTGATAATTAAATCTGGACTGTATTTGGTTTTTATTTTATCTATAACAATGTTTGTTAAGCCATAGCCATCAATAAACCTATTAGGCAAATAGTAGTCAACTTTCTTATTTAACTTTTCAAAGGTCTTAATCATTATTGCAGTTGCAGATAAGCCATCAACATCATAATCGCCAAATATCAAAATGCGTTTCTTATTTGCAATAGCATTTTTAATTTGTTCGCACGCTTGTTGCATACCTGAAAGACCAAAAGGTGACATAAAATTACTTTCGCTTGGCAATAAAAAACTTTTGATTTGTTCTTCGGTTGTAAAGCCCCTTGAAAACAAAAGTTCAACAATTTTTTCGTGTAAATTTAATTTCTGAGCCATATCAGAAATAAGCCCAACATCAAAGTTGTGGTTGTAATATTTTTTCTGCTTCATAATAATTCCCAATTAGTAGTGGGCAAATTGCCCTTTATTTGACTATATAATAACACTAAAACAAAATTTGTCCTAATAATTTTTTAAAAACTTGCAACTTATTTTTCTATATGTTATAATGCCATGAAAATTATAGTTTTAGGAGAAAAAATGATACAGGTAAACAATGTTATGCTCCAATTTGGCGGCAGAGTGCTTTTTAAAGATGTAAATTTGAAATTTACAAAAGGTAATTGCTATGGAATTATCGGTGCAAATGGTGCTGGAAAATCCACTTTCTTGAAAATCTTAACTGGCGAAATAGAACCAAATAAAGGCGAAGTAATTTTAGACCCAAAAGAAAGAATGTCCGTTTTGGAGCAAAACCAAAATAAATATGATGATAAAACAGTTTTAGAAACTGTGCTTTTAGGTCACAAAAGGCTTGTTGAAATTGAAAAATTAAAAGAAGAATTATATTCAAAAGAAGAATTCACAGAAGCGGACGGCAATTTGGCGGCAGAACTCGAAGCAGAATACGCTGAAATTGGCGGCTGGGAAGCAGAAGCGGAAGCAAAAACACTTTTATCTGGAATTGGCATTGATGAAAGTTTGTATAACACACTTATGAAAGACATTGACCCAAAACAAAAAGTTAAAGTTTTGCTTGCTCAATCGCTCTTTTTAAATCCAGATATTTTGATACTAGACGAACCAACAAATAACTTGGACTTTAAAACAACAAGATGGCTTGAAAACTATCTTTTGAATTTTGAAAACACAGTCATTATCGTTTCCCACAATAGACACTTTTTAAATAAAGTCTGCACACATATTTGCGATGTTGATTATGGACAAATTAATATGATGCTCGGCAATTATGATTTCTGGTACGAAACAAGCCAACTTCTTGCAAAACAAGCAAAAGACCAAAACAAAAAGGCTGAACAACGCGCAAAAGAATTGAAAGACTTCATTGCCCGCTTCGCCGCAAACGCATCAAAGTCTAAACAAGCAACATCAAGGAAAAAAGAACTTGAAAAATTAACTATTGAAGATTTCAAACCATCTTCAAGAAAATATCCATATATCGACTTTAAATTTGAAAACGAACTCGGAAAAGAAATCTTAATGGTTGATAAATTAACGAAAAAAGGTCTTTTTGAAAACTTGTCATTCACACTCAATCACGACGATAAAGTTGCCATACTTTCTTCAAATAGTTTGGCAGTTACAACTCTCTTCAACATTTTGATGGGACTTGAAGAGTCAGACAGCGGCTCATTCCGCTGGGGAAAAACTGTTAAAGTTGGTTATTTACC
>CALBYO010000041.1 GCA_937889705.1 uncultured Bacillota bacterium
ACTTACGCTAGCAATGAAAAAATATCCGATAAAATTTATTTCTCACCCAGGCGTTAATATGCCGCTAGACTTTGAAAAAATTTGCAAAGTTGCAAATGAAACAAACACACTTCTTGAAATAAATGGTAAACGAATTGCTTACACAAAAAATGATGTAAAAATAATCAAAAAAAATAAAAATAAATTAATAATTAATTCTGACGCTCACACTCCTAATAGTGTAGGCGAAGTAAATAAACCTATTAAATTTATTTTAAAAAATAATATTTCATTAAATTTAATAAATAATTTAATTAATTAAAAAGGATAAAATTATGAGTTTTTCACAAAATTCAAAAAATGAAATTTTAAATCAAAATTTAGAAAAGAAAATATCGCTAAAACCCTTTATTTATGGGCTTTGTCTTTCTTGCGGGAATATTAAAAATAATTCAAAAAATATTTATTTATTTACTGATTTAGAAAATATTTATCCATTAATTATTAAATTATTTAAAAATAAATTAAAAAATAATGAAATTAATTATGAAAATTTAATTAAAATTGATGAAATTACAAAAATTGCTAATAAAAATTATTATGAAATTGAATTAAATTCGCAATTAATTGATAATTTAAATATTAATTTTGAGGGAAACATTCAGGAAAACGCTCAGCAAATTGTTTCTAATTTAGACGATATAAAAAGTTTTTGTATCGGTGCTTTCTTAGGCTGTGCAACTTCAAGTATTAAGATTTCAGAAACTCCACAAGACATAACAACTTCTGGCTACCACTTAGAGTTTGACTCAAAGAATCATGAGTTTTTGCTTTTGCTTTCTGAGTATCTTGCGCAATTCGATATCAATGCCAAAATTTTAAAAAGGCGTAACAATTTCGTGTTGTATGTCAAAGATGCCGAACAAGTTAGCGATGTTCTTGCACTTGTTGGGGCAAACAACAGCGTTCTTGAATTGCAAAATGAAATCGTTAAAAGAGAGTTTAGAAATAAAATCGATAGGCAAACAAACTGTGAAAGCGGAAACATAACTAAGATGGTAAACGCAAGTATGAAACAAATAGATGCAATCGAAAAAATTGAGTCAACAATCGGGCTTTCATCACTCGCCCCTGACCTTGAAGAAGTTGCAATTTTAAGGCTTGCTAACCCTGAGGAAAGTTTGACAGATTTACTCAAACTTTCAACACTTAATTTAACAAAAAGTGGACTTAATCATAGGCTTAGAAAATTAATTTCAATAGCCGATAATTTAACTTGATTTTAAATTAAAAACATAGTAAAATCTATGTTATGGAAAAATTTATTCACTTACATAACCACACCGAATATAGTTTACTTGACGGCTGTGCTAGGATTAAAAAATTAGTTGAAGTCACCGCTGAACGCGGCTGGCCTGCGGTTGCAATCACCGACCATGGCAACATGTATGGTGCATTGCAATTTTATACTGCGTGCCTCGCAAAAGGTATTAAACCAATTATAGGTACAGAGTTTTATGTAAGCGAAAATCTTTATGATAAGAGCGGTAAGCAAAATTTCTACCACCAAATCTTGATAGCAAAAAATAATGTTGGTTATAAGAATTTGTTAAAACTTAATTCAATCGCCTTTAAAGACGGTTATTATTACAAGCCAAGAATTGATTTCAAGACCATGGAGCAATATCATGAAGGCTTAATCTGTTTAAGTGCGTGCTTGGCTGGAAAATTGCCACAACTTATATTAAGCAGACAATTTGACGAAGCAGAAAAATTGACATTATGGTATAAAAATTTATATGGCGACGACTTTTATCTTGAAGTTCAAAATCACGGCATACCAGAACAACAAGAAGTAAATAGATATTTGAAAACATTGTCGGAAAGGCACGGAATTAAACTTGTAGCCACTAACGACTGCCATTATATTTACCAAGAAGACGCCGAAATGCAAGATATTTTGATGTGCGTTCAAATGGGAAAGCGCGTTGACGATCCAGACAGATTGAAGTTCTCAACCGACCAATTCTATTACAAAACCTATGAAGAAATGGCAGAAGCGATGAAAGGTTATGAAGAAGCTCTCGCGACTCCTTTTGAAATCGCTGACAAGGTTGATGTTGTTATTAGGTCAAAGGCTCATGGCGACATTATCGGTCTAGACAGCAAATATGTTATGCCTGCTAATGAGAACTACATTCCTAAATATGTTCCAGAAAATGGTATGACACCTTATGAATTTTTGCGTGATTTAACAATGAAAGGTTTGAAAGACAGATACAAGGAAGTTACACCTGAAATCATGCAAAGAGCCGAATCAGAACTTGAAATTATTAACTCCCAAGGCTTTGTTGAATACTTTCTTATAGTTTGGGACTATATCAACTATGCAAGGCAAAACGGCATTCCGGTTGGCCCTGGCCGTGGTTCTGGTGCGGGAAGTATTGTTGCTTATGCCAGTGGAATTACGCGTGTTGACCCCCTTAAATATGACTTAATCTTTGAAAGATTTATTCACAAAGAGCGTGTTTCAATGCCCGATTTCGACGTTGACTTCGATTACGATAGGCGCAGTGAGGTTATTGAATATGTTAAGCGTAAATATGGCGATGACCATGTCGCATTGATTGCTACATTCGGTACAATGGCGGCTAAAAATGCCATACGAGATGTTGCAAGAACGCTTAATATGCCATATTCAGAGGCTGATAAAATTGCTAAATTAATTCCAAATAAATTGCCAGCAGGCATTAAAAAGCCACCAGTTTTGAAATACTATTTTGGCGTTACTGGTGACGAGAAAAACGATAAATACATAATTCCAGAACTAAGACAACTTTATGATGACGATCCATTTATCAAAAAAGTATGCGACTTAGCAATTAAACTTGAAGGCACTCCACGAAATGTCTCAACTCACGCTTGTGGAACACTGATTGCACCAGAAGCAGTTGATAACTTTGTTCCGCTTTCCAGAAGCGGCGATGATATTTCAACTCAATACAACATGATTGAGCTTGAACAACTTGGACTTTTGAAAATGGACTTCTTAGGTCTTAGAACGCTTACAGATATCAACAAAGCATTAATCTATATTAAAGAAGATAAAAACATAGATATTGACTTCTATAATATGGAGTATGACGACAAAAATGTTTATGATTTAATTTCGTCAGGAAACACAGAAGCGATATTCCAACTTGAAAGTGAAGGCATGAAAAAGTTTATGAAGGACTTAAAGCCGGACTGCTTGGAAGATATTATCGCTGGCGTGTCGCTTTATCGTCCTGGTCCTATGGATTCAATTCCAAGGTATATCAAAAATAAGCAAAATCCTGATAAAATTGTATACGCCCACCCATGCCTAGAAAAAATTCTTGATGTTACTTACGGCTGTATTGTCTACCAAGAACAAGTTATGAAGATTTTCCAAGTTATGGGCGGATATAATATGGGACAAGCGGACAATGTTAGACGTATTATGGGTAAGAAAAAAGTTGAAAAGATGCCCGCTGAAAAGAAAAAATTTATTGAAGGTTGGGAAGATCCAAGAGGTATCAGTCCAATTCCAGGCGCTTTAAAACTTGGCGTTCCAAGAGAAGTTGCAGAACAAGTATTCCACGAAATGGAATCATTCGCACAATACGCCTTCAATAAATCACACGCAGCCGCTTATGCCTTTTTAACATATCAAACAGCATATTTAAAATGTTACTATGAAATATACTTCCTATGTTCTGTTTTAAATAACAGAATTACCAACTCTGATGAAATTAAAAAGTATGTGACATACATTAAATCGGAAGGCTATCAAGTTTTACCACCAGATATTAATAAAAGTAAAACATATTTCTCAGTTGAAAATGGCAATTTGCGTTTCGGACTTGCCGCTATCAAAAATGTTGGCGTTACTCTTATTGATAACATAATTTCAGAGCGTGAAACAAACGGCGAATTTAAAGATTTTATGGACTTCATTAAGCGTGTCGATAGTGCCGCACATAACAAACGCTGCTTGGAAAGTTTAATACTTGCTGGTGCGTTTGATTGCTTCGGTGTTCATCGTTCACAACTTATGAGTGTTTACGATATCGCTGTTAGCCGTGAAGCACTTGAAAGAAAGAAAAAAGCAAGCGGACAATTTTCTCTCTTTGATACATTTGAAGACCAAGAACCTGTTTTAGAGGATAAACTTGACTATCCGGACATCAAAGAATTTAACAAAGATGCAAAATTAAAATTTGAAAAAGAAGTCGTTGGTATTTATATCTCAGGAAACCCACTTGACGAGCATTTAGAAAAATTTAAAGATTTCAACTTAAAATCAACAATGCTAGAACCAGTGGAAAGCGAATTTGACGAAGATTCCGATGACAACTCCCCTAAATATTCAAACGATTTACAAAATGACATGAAAGTTATGTGTGGAGGAATACTTGGAGATTGCAGAAAAACTGTAACAAAAAACGGCAATCGCGAAATGGGATTTGCGCAAGTTGAAGACCCATACGGAACAATAGATTTGATGTTCTTCCCAGACTGCTATCGCAGACTGAAACCTTTGATTGTTGACGATAACTTAGTTACTGTCAAAGGCCATTTAAGTATCCGTGACGGCGAAAAGCCAACTGTAATTGTTGAAGATTTAATTCCTTGGAAGAAAACTGAAAAGAAAGAAGAAGAACCAGAAAAGGTTGAACCAAAGAAGCGTCTTTGTTTAAGGTTTGATACAACAGATACACTTTTATATAATAAAATCGTTTCCGTGATAGCCACCTATCCTGGTGAAAGCGAAGTTTATGTGAGATGTTTACAAACTGGAACAGCATTTAAAATGAATAAAACGGTTACAATTTCAAATCATTTACAAAATGAACTTTGCGGAATCTTGGAAGAAGAAAATATCATAGTTCAATAAAAAAACAAAAAAATAGGCATAAAAGCCTATTTTTTATTAATTTTTATCATTTTTTACACGCTCATATTCTTTATCTTCATCATATCGCGAATATTCTTCATGGTTCTTTTCCAATTTTTCTGGCTTATTTTTAAATACATGAATTCGCCCTTTCCCGCGTATTGCCATGATACCAAGCCATAGCGCGGCAAAGCCAAACAAAATATAAAAAATTCGACTAAACATTGATGCTTGTGTTCCAAAAAATCCAGCAATAATATCATATTGCAACATTCCAATGCTAAGCCAATTTATCGAGCCAAATAAAGTAACTAAAAAACATATAAATGTAATCATATAAATATTTTTTGTTTTTTAATTATTTTTATTCATTTTTTGTCAGTCAAAATTGCGTATAGGTTTTCTCTGTTTGTATAATTTACACGGAGGCATATATGCAAAACGAAGAATTATTACATAAAGTAGAAGACTTAGAAAAACGAATTTCTTTTTCTAAAAAACAAGAAACAACAGACCTTTCTGCAATCGAAAACAAATTGCAAAAATTTCAACTTTTCCGTGAAACAGCAACCGAAAGGATCATTAGCCTTGATAATTCAATGACTAATATCATGGAAACTGAAATGGAAAAGAGTGGACAAATCAGCGATTTGCAAACCAGAGTTGCAACCTTGGAGAGCAATAGTGGTTCATCTATATCTGACGAACAAATAGCACAAATCGAAGCAAACAAGCAAACTATTACAAACCAAGCAAATTTGATTTCAGACCTAGAAAGTTCTGTCGGAAATCACACAACCAAAATTAACTCACTTATCACAAGCGACTCTGCACAAACCGAAGATATAACCAATTTATCACTCAATTATTCGCATCTGAATAATGATGTTGATTCAATGAGCAACTCTGTTACAACGCTAACACAAAACTATAATGTTCATGAAGGCAAAATTCAAAATGCACAATCAGATATAACTGATTTAGAAACCAGAGTCACAACGCTAGAAAATTCAACCCCAACCCCTGTTCAATCTGATCTTCCAGAAACATATAACTATTTCAATACAGCCAAATTTGAACAAAATCAAGAAACATACGGCATTTATGAACACTTTTTTACATGTTTCTTCTTAACCGAACCAACTTCGCTATGCAAAATAAAGTTCAAAGCGAATGTTTCAAAAATAAGTGAACTTGACTACACAAAAACGCTCAATGTTTATCTCAATGACGAAGTTATTTGCACAAGACAATATTCTGGCAAAGGCACAGAAGACGATGTAATTGAATTTGAATATTATTTCTATCCTCAAACAAACAACAATAGAATTACTTTGAAATCGACAGAAAAGAATAACCTAAAAAAGAAAAGCAGACTCAAATTGAAAGATTGTTCAATCGAAATTTTTGGCCGAAATGTCACAGTTTTAAACCGAGATACAACTTTTAGAGTTTTTCCAGCGGGAAATAAATATTATATAACAAAAAATAATTATGAAAACGCAACTGGTAAAATAATGCAAATTGGCGACACATCTTGGAACGAAAACTTTTTCGATGTTCCACGAATTGTTTATAATGTAGATGACGAAAACGCATCAGCAATGGATAAATCAATATATTCAACAATTAATCACACTATTTTGCCTAAATTTACATATGATAGTGCCAATTCAAAATTTGAAATTGACGATACTAATTATTTAATTACCAGTGTTTATTGTCATATTCAAAATCTGTATAATCTTTCAAGCGAACTTGCTCCAACAAATTATAGTTCTACAAACATGATGAGCCTTTGTCCAATATATTCAATTTCTACGCCAGGCGATAACGACACAACATTGTTGCATACTTGTTCAGTCAGACCAGCATCA
>CALBYO010000042.1 GCA_937889705.1 uncultured Bacillota bacterium
GCGAAAATTTAGATGGAATTTCAAGAAATATTTATGTAAAAGTTATTGAAAAACTTGAAAATGACGATATTTTATTAGAAAAATTAATGCTTTCTAACAAAAATGAAAGTTCTTACGAACAAATTAACAGTGGCGACACGCTACAAATTTTAAAAAATAACAATGCTAAAACAATTGAAAATTTTGATGTTGCATACAATGAAAGACAAATTAAACTCACAATTAATTGCAATCAAACAGATTTAAAAGTTAAAGCAGTTATTTACACAAAAGACGGCAACAACTGGGTCAGAAATGACTTACTTGTTGCAAATATTGTTCAAAACGGAACATTAACAAATGGTAAATATGAACATATTTTCAAATTTGAATATGCTGGGTTCAATCAAATGAAGGTTGTGTTCACATATCAAATTGGAGAATATACATATTCAACAAATAGCGAATTGTATTTTGAATGCGTGGAAGCGCCAATCAATCTTGCAATAAATAAGGATATTTCAACAAATCAAGAAATAACTATTTATGACCCAACAGAAGGTTATATTGGTAAAAACTTAACATTTGCGGTATATCCACAAAATTGTATTGATTACAATATTAACTTATTATTAAATGCAAACGCTGATAGTATTTTGAATGTTTTAAATTCAAAAGGAATTAACAAAACAAGAGAAAATGCAAGCGAGTTTGGCTATACAAGCAAGATTTCTTTGTCCAATAATGAATCAATCAGAATTTCTGCTATCAATGCAGTTGATTTTAAATCTGTTGATGTTGTGGCTGAGATAAGATACACATTTGAAAATGTAACTTATGTTATAAATTACACAATCAAAGTGAATATCAAGCGCTCGCCAACAGCAATGGTTATAACTGATGATAAGTTCGCAGATGGTGAACTCGCAGGAACCGTTACAGAATATACAAAATATATATTTGACTTAAACAGTGGCAAAATTTTGGACGAAAACGGAAATTTGATAGATAATTTCGGTAAAAACACATTAAAACTTTATGTTTATGCTGAACTTGACGGGATTTTGGAAAGTGGACATGATTTCGTAATTGTTAACAATTTAGGTATTGTTAATGTAGAAAATACTGAAAACAATGAAATATTAATCACTGCAAAAAGTGTTGGAACTGGCTCGTTCTTTGTTGTTCTAGACAACGGAATGAGAAAATATTTCAGTATTGAAGTTATTGAGTCGCTTTCAAAATTGGAATTATCTTTCCCAACTCCAACGCAGAACTCAAACATCTATTTAAACAAAAAATCAAGTGAAAGTGGATATTTATTTGAAATAATTGCACTTACAGGTGCAAAAATTCCACCAATAGTTGTAAAAAATGGAAATTTAATTTCTTACGACTTTGCTGGTGAAGGTTTTAATTACACAAATGGCTATATCATCGGTCAAGAAGATACAGATGGATTTGTGGAATGTACATTCACTGCAACTCATTATTATTTAGATAGCAACAATGAAAAGCAAGTAAGAACAACGAAATATAAATTTAAAATTATGTTCTATTCAAGAATTACAAACTTTTCAGTGACTACAAATAAAGGTTCAACAAATTTTGATTTATACAATTTAGCGAATGTTGGTTATTATTCAGAACAACTAGCGACTGCAATTATCACAATTAATATTGGGCCAGACGAACTTAGAACATCATTATTAAAAAATATTAAATGGCAAACAAATGTTGGTTGGGACAGCGACCCAGACATTGATGGCGATATTGTAAAATACTCAAATAAAGTTTTTACATTCACATTTAACACTGCAACTGGAACAGGCACAATAATTTGTAATGTTGCAAAAATGTATGAAAATGAAAACGGAGAACTTGTTCCAACAGATTATTTTGATGAAAATGGCAATTTTAGACTTGGTAAAGTTGTTTTGACTGCCACAATCGAAAGAGAGCAAGGCGGACAAGAACTAGACAATTTAACAAAGAGTATTCAATTTGATATTTTAAACAAAACACCAGTTGAAGAAATTGTTGCGAGTGTTGACAGTATTAATATTGATAGATTTAAAGGCGTAATGTCAATTTTCACAACTGTGTATCCAGTTAGCGCAAGCAACAAAGAACTCAGAGCAATTTTCATTCCAAATGATTTGAGCTACGCAAATGCAATTCAGTTTAATTGGGTTGGCGACAAGTTGGAAGTAAGTCTTGATACAAGGTATCAAAGCGGTCGAGGAATTATCAGACTTATCGCGATTGATAGTTATTCAGATTCCGAAACATTTACAACTTACTTAGATATTCCGCTTGTAATTTGCGATGGTAGTGAAGAATATCCATTCCAAATTATGTCGGAAAAAGATTTAAGCATAATGATTGAAACTAACTTTGAAAAGAACTATAACATTATTGGAACGATTGATATTTCAAAATTTGTTGATAGCGAAAACAAGTGCCTTTGGGAATATTCAAAATATGTTTTAAAAGGTAAAATCAAAGGAATAAATAATGCTTGCTTTACAGGAATTGAAATTTCAAGCAAATCAAATTCAAATTTTTACGGATTGTTTGCTGGAATTGGCGAAAATGCAAGCATTGAGAATGTCAAATTTGAAGGTAAAATCAATTTAGATTTATCTTCGGAAGATGCATTAACAGAATATCAAGAAATAAGTATAGGTTTGGTTGCTGGCTATAACAAAGGTATCTTAAAAAATATATATGTTCTTATGAACACATCTTCATTAAGGGCAAATTATGGATACAAAATCAATCTTGGTTGCGTAGTTGGCACAAACGAAAATGAAATTATAATTGACTCAAATGCAAACTATAACAGACTTGTAAATTTTGAAAAAGATGCTTCATTTACAATTATAGATTGTTCCCCAGACAATGATGCAACTCATACATTGTTTGTGGGCGGTGTTGCGGGCAAAAACACTTGGATAATAACATGCAGTATTCAAAGCAACACAATGCTTGTTTATATCAATTTTGTATTGAAATACGAATGGACAGGCACAGGCGCTGGAAAATCACATCGCTTAGGTGACCATGAAGCAATCGGCGGCATTGCAGGATTGTCTGAGTATCCTGAAACAACGACAACAATTCTTGGTATTTCAGGAATGACTGTTGAAGGACAAATCGTTGCTGGAAAAATGTTGAACAATAAATTTATCGGACATTTTAATAATGTTGGTGGATTAGTTGGTGAAAACTCACTTAATATAACAAATTGCGTATCGCAAGTTGTTGTTAAGGGCAGAGAAAATGTCGGCGGCGGCGTTGGATTTAACAACGGCGGAAGCCTTTCAGAAATCAAAATTCAAGCGCTTGAAAAAGGCGATTTAACATTGGTTGTTGGTAATAATAATGTTGGCGGGATTGTTGGACAATTCGCAGACGGCAGCATTGAGAAATCAACATTCATAACTTATATTTCTAAACCATTTGACGCAACAAATTATTTGGGTGATATAGTTGTTTATGACACGGCGATTTCATCACAAGGAGTTCATGCTGGCAGAATTGTAGGTTTACTAAATAACAATATAAGGAATATAAATTATGTTGTTGCGATTGCAAATTTAAAAGCAGATTGCGAAATAAACTTGCCAATTAATGTTGTAAGCACAGAAAATATTGTAATTTATGGTAAAAATAACATATTTAACATAACAAGTGATGCAAATTTCATCAATGATAATTTCTTAATGAAATTAGTAAATGAGCAATCTAGCGGACTTAAATTAAGTGGAATTTCAAATATAAATAATTTCATTGAAAAAATTATTGAGTATGAAAATTGGGCTAAAACAAATAACAAAGAAATTTTGACATCATTTATTGTTTTGCCACCAACAAGAATTGACCAAAACTTAACCGAAGCGGGTAAAAAACAACAATTAGCAACAAAAACTGGCGATGAATTAATTTTCTATTTAAAATTGTATCAAAAATCAGATGGCTCTCTTGAAGGATTTAGTTCGTTAAATGAATATGAAATTGAAACATACATAACTGTAAAAGCAAATTCAAACACAAACTTGGTATTTACATCTGGTGACGAAAGCGTGCTTTTGATTGAAGATGGAAAATTTAAAGTTTTGAGAACTGGGCTTGTAAAAGTTACTGTAACTAGCGAATTTAACACTTCACTTTCAAAACAATTTTATGTCTATGTTGTCAGATATGTTGACGATTTCACGTCATTTAGAAAACCAGATAGAGAATCAAGCGAATTAACATCTGGAACATACGAAGTGTTGAACAAAGACACAAGTTACATGATGTATTTCAAATACTTAAACAAATACAATGTAAATGATTATTATGAAAGTCAAGAAATTTTAGTTGCTATAAGAGTTGACGGAAGAATTATTTTTGCAACAGGCGAAACAGACAGCGTTACAGGTTTGAGATTTACAAGAATTTCAAACGAAGCATATCAACTTACTGCAACTAAATTGCAATCAGAATTTAAAGAAATTTCATTCATTTACTACTTTGAAACAAAAATCGGCGATGATGTTTATAACAGAATTGCTGAAATTGAGGGCGTAGATTATATTAACTTTAAGTATAAGGTCATAAATGAAACAACAAAAATTAGCGTTTCGGATCCTGACATTGATGTTATGCCTTTCTACGAACCACAAGTTGATGTTGAATTAGTTTCCGAAAACGAAAATGAAACAATAACAATATTGTCATATTTAGTTTCAAAAGATGGCACATTAAGTGCAGCGTTAAACTTCAATTATAAAGTTTGGGTAAATAATCAACTTCAAAATTCAAATGAATTTAAAATAAATGCAAGAAATTACAAAACATTTAGAATTCAATTCTATTTGGAAGAAAATGCAAGAGAAATTGACAGCGAATTGACTTTCAAAATTGTTATTAGAACATCTAACAATTTGGAAACGAGCATTTTAGTTAATTTCAAACCACAAAAACCGAATGATATAACAGTTGATTTGTATCCAGAAAAGAGCAATATGAATGACGAAGTTGTTTCAATTCCGAATGACGAAATGTTCTCATATATTGCTTCAAATAAAATCGTACCTGGAACAAATTCACTTCTTGAATTTATCATTTTCCCAGCGTATTCAAATTATGATTACATTTTAATTAAGAATTTCGCAAGCAACGAATATAAACTCGTGTTTGAATTGTATGACAGAGCAACAAACAAAGCAGTCTTAGGCTCACAAGATGTTGACGGCGGAATTAAAGTTTTGAAATCTGCTATCAAAAATGGCTGCTTTGGAATAAGAATTTTCTTAGATTCAAGAATTACTGATTTCTCAACAGTTTCGATTGAAATAGATGTCATAAAAGACGAAAAGTCATTGCTTGACAAAAAAGTGACAAAAACTTTCTATGTTGAACAAATGCCAGGCGTTAAAGTTGAAGTTGATGGCGTTAAGAGTGGAAACACTGCTGAGGATCCATTAAGGCTTGCACTTGGACTTGACTACGACATGGAATTGATAGTCAAAGGCTACTCAGACGGCGTTTTAACTTTTGATCAAGCATCAAGCACATATAGCGATGGCGAATTAAGGTTTGTTTTATCAGATGCTAAATTGGCAACGATTGTTAAAAATTCAGATGGAACATATTCGCTGAAAATTAACAAAAACGCAACTGGAAGACTTGTCATAACAACCTATGGTGAACAACTCACAACAACAGGTGTGAAAAAGAGTGATGAAGTTTCATTGTATATTGATATTGTTGAGTTTGTTATAAAACAATCAATAAATGGCGGAATTATAAAAGAAATTGACAACGGCGTTATATATTCCGCAGTTGGAAACACATACACTTTTGAAGCGACATTGAATGACCAAATTTTGATTTATGACAAAACAAACGCACAAATTATTGAAAAAGTTCAACAATTTATTAAAGATTTATCAAGTTATTCAATAAATGGACATTCATGGTTTGTTAAAGATGTAAATCAAGTGTATTATGGTTGGTCACAAATTACACAAGATAGTTTTGGCAGATATGCAGAATTATCAAACAACGCTTATGAAGTAAGAGTTGAAAACAACAAGGTAAAAATTGTTTTCAAGAAAGTTCAAAGCGAAAGCAATCCAACACTTCTCTTTAAGTTTGAAAGAAGTTATTACTATGATAATGGTCAGCCAAGAGTTGGTAGACCTGCAAGTGGACAATATTTCACACTTATGGAAGAATTTGTTTTTGATATTGCTGAAAAAACAAATATAAGAAATCCATATCCAATTTATACCGCGGAAGAATTTTTGAATATGCGTGAAGGCAATTATTACATTTTGATGAATGATATTGAATTGCCAAAAGATTTCACTCCGATTACAACAAATATCGGCGGCTTTGATGGAAATAACTACAATATTAAAATGGCGGCGGGTGCGTTGGAATATAGCAACGCTGGCAACAATCAACAATTCAATTTCGGTCTATTTGAAACAATTTCAGAAGGTGCGCTTATTGCAAATGTTAGATTGTATATTGAAGGTGAAATAACTATTGATTTAACAAGTTATCCATCAATAAATTTTGGACTTATTGCAGCGTATAACTATGGAACAATAACAAACTGCGCGGTCGTTGGCTCAACTTATGCGCATATAATCATCAATGTAAACGACACTGTTAATAGTTCAGACGAACCAAGCCACATTGTAGCAGGATTTGTTGCAACAAACGGCTCAACTGGCGCGATTTCAAATTCACGAGTTGAAGTTTCAATTACTTCAAAAGGAAATATTGCAGGATTTGTATATTCAAACTCAGGCACAATAGCATCATCGTATGTTTATGGTTCAGTTATTAACAATACTGTTTCCACAACATCAAAAACTGCGGGCTTTGTTGGAATAAACGAATACGGCGGATTGGTATTTACAAGTTATATCGCTGGCGACTATGTCGACAATCATCAATTCTCAACAAGCACAAGCAAAGTTGTTTACACAGCACATAGAGTTGGTGCATTCGTATACACTAACAGCGGCAAAATTTCAAATTGCTATGCAAATATACCAGTAAGTTCGGCAGCGAGCCGTGCAAGTGGATTTGCATATATAAACGAAAAGAATGGTGAAATTGAGTATAGTTATTCGTCATGTTTAATGGCAAGTAACAGAAACTCACACACATCGTTTGTTGGAAGGTCAGCGGAAGCGTTGCTTAATCGCGGAACAATCACAGAATGTTTTGCTCTTGAAGATGCGGTTTTAAATATCAGCATTAGAAATGATAATGAAGTTAAAAATGAAGTTAAAGTTGAGTTTGCTAACTCCAAACTTGGTTCAAACGACAACATTTCTGGCTTAACAATTCTAAGGGCAACATTTAAAGAAATCTATAATGATAATAATGATCAAAATCAATATTATTATTACAATGATAATGGAACAAAACAAAAAATTTGCCCAATAGGACAAACTCCAAGAATTTATAACAATTCGGACTTTGTAAAATGGTCAAACGAAAAACTTGCAGATCCTGAAACATTTGCAAAATTTGCGTTATCTAATGACAGCACAAACACAAACGGCGTTTGGTTCTTTGCAAAAGCATCAACCGAACAATCGTATGTAAATGACGGCAAATATTTGGTATTAAAAACTGGTCGTCCAGAACTTGTTTCTCCAAATTTGATAGTGACCGGACATCAAACATTCTCACATACTTCGCTTGACGAAACAACTGGCGAAACAATTTACCACTATATAAGTGCAGAAAATTTGGGCGGATTACATAATCCATACATCATTTCATCGGTTGACGACTTAGAATTGATTGCAGAGAACAAAA
>CALBYO010000043.1 GCA_937889705.1 uncultured Bacillota bacterium
CCAAATCATGAGTATACCAAGCGTGCCAACGCATAAACCATGAATTAAAGTTGATTTTTTGCCATTTTTGATTGATTTTTTTGTCCAATAAAACTGCGAGAAAATAGCACCAAAAATGAGCGCAACCATTGCTATTGATAGTTGTTGGCTATTAAAATGAAAACAATAAGTAAACATGTGAATTCCAGCCGCAGTCAGCGTTGATGATGCGATTAAACTGACCGAATAACCCAAGATTATATTTCGATAATTTTTCTTTTTCAGCATGTTAAAAAAATCATTAAAAATTGACGAAAACTTATCTTTTTTTATTGGATAATCAACTTTGCAGCAAACGCCATGTTTGAGTGTTCCAAAAAAAGTTATAAGTCCGCAAATCAAGCAAAACAGCGAGGAAACATAAGCGGTATTAACATAGCCAGTTATATTGAACTGCCCTTGCCCGCCTGACGATGACGGCATAAATACAAACATAAACACGCTTGGAAGCATCATGCCCAACAGCGAAAAAATGGTTCTATAACTTTGCAAAGATGTCTGCTCGTTTGGGTCTTTCGTCATTTCTAATCCCAACGCTAAATATGGCGTTGCAAAAAATGTACAGAAGGTTTGAACAAGCAAAAGCGACACCAAAATCCAAAGAAATTTTACAATTTCTGGACTGCTAGGCGGCACAAGCCAAATAATCAAATTTATAGCACACATACCAAGCGTACCAATAAGCAAATAAGGGTGTCTTTTGCCCATACTGGTGTAAGTGTTATCGGAAATATAGCCTAAAAGCGGATCAGAAATAGCGTCCCATAGCACACCAACAGACACCGCAATGCCCATAAGTGTTCCAGAAATCCCCAAAATTGAAGTTCCAAAAAACATAATAAAGTTTGATAAAGTTTGAGCAACCGTTGCATAGCCCAAATCACCAAATCCATACAAAATTTTTTCTTTAACGGATAATTTTCCTTTCATCAAAGTAATGATATGCTTAGAATTTGTAAATTTTTCAAAAAGTATGTAATTTCCGCGTAAAGGATATAATATTCTTAATTAAAATTTATTAAAATGCTTTTGATTAAATTGCAAATTATGTTAAAGTGTATTTATTAAGGAGTTACTATGATAATTTTAGCGTGCGACCATGCAGGTTATCCACTTAAAGAAGAAATTAAAAAATTTTTTAATAAAGAAAATATAACAACTATTGATGTTGGAACATATAGCACAGATTCAGTCGATTACCCAGACTATGCCAAACTTGGTAACGCAAAGGTTTTAGAAAGCGATAATAATATCGGCATTTTTATTTGTGGCACCGGCGTTGGAATGTCAATCTGCGCAAATAGAAATCCAAAAATAAGAGCAGCCCTTTGCTGGTCACCTGCTATTGCAGCATTGTCACGCCAACATAACAACGCTAATGTCCTTGTTTTGCCAGGCAGGTTTATGACAAAACGCAAAGCAATAAGAATTGTTAAAGAATTTTTGACCAGCCAATACGAAGCGGGAAGGCACGCAAAAAGGCTTAAAAAATTAAATTAACGGAGAAAAATATGAAAACCACTTTTGTTTTCACAGGAAAAAGAAATTACAAAAAAGTTTTGGAAGGCTTTAAATCAAAAGTCAATCTTTCTACCTATGACTATAACATTATTTTCTTAGACAACGCCTTACAACCAGGCAGTGAAGAACTTGAAAATCTTTTCCCTGACATCTCTCATAAAATCATGATTTTTGATAGTTATTCAACCGAAAACGAAATGATTGAATATTTGTTTCAAAATGAAAATTTGAACGATGTTGTCATCGTTAAAAACTCATATACAAATATAAATTTTGAAGATTTTAATAACATTATCAAAGAAGCAAATAAAGGCAGAGATGTTGTTGTTACAAAACAAAATAAGCAAACAAACTTTTTCAAAAAGTGCTGGAATACAGTTAAAAAATTTGTTGTTAAGTTTTTATTCGGGTTTAAAATGTATAACTGCGAAGCAGATATTGTCTATCTCAGTCCACTCGCCGTTTCAATAGTTAAACAATCTCCAAAAAGGTCAGCAATGTTCACAAAAATGAACACTTGGGCTGGCATCGAAGCACATGAAGTGCTTTCAATCGAGCAACCAAAGCAAAAATCGCAATCTAAATTGTCTAAAAATTATATCATTTCACTCGTCGCTGCATCAGTTGTGTTTTTAGGAATGATAATCGGCAATGTTTTATTTGCAACATTAAAAGTTAATTTGCCATTTTTAGCAAAACTTTCATATATTCTTGTTGAAGTTTTAATCTTTGGTTTTATCGCCTTTTACGGGCTTAAAGCGTTATTTTTGAAAAAATACGGAAAATTAAATTTCATAAATGAAGCAATTTTAACACAAACTATTGATAATATATTGTAAAAACTATTTTTTTGGGGGGTAAATATGGAAGATAGAATTGTAAAACTAGCGAAAAACATTGTGAATTATTCAATCGCGTGCAAACCTGGCGAAAAAGTCTTAATTCAGGCTCGTGACGCCGATAAAAAAATCGTTTCCGCGCTCATCAGAGAAGTCTACAACGCTGGCGGCTTGCCTTTTGTGAATGAATCAAGCGCAGAAATCAACAAAGAATTTTTAAAAGGCCTAACAAAAGAAGCCGCAAGAATAAAGGCTGATAACGAACTAGCATTCATGAAGCAAATGGACTGTTTCATATCTATCAAAGGCGAAAACAACAAATTTGAAATCAGCGACATTGGCGAAGAGCAACTCAAAATTCAAAATATAGCCTTTGACCAAGTGCATAAAGAGCGTGTTAAAAACACAAAATGGGTTATCTTAATCTCCCCTACACCTGCTTTTGCTCAATCTGCAAAAATGAGCACAGAACAATTTGAAGACTTTTATTACAATGTCTGCACATTGGATTATTCCAAAATGAGTAAAGCAATGGACGCTCTTGTAGACTTGATGCAAAGAACAGACAGAGTTAGGCTTGTCGCCCCTGACACAGATATCTCATTTTCCATCAAAGGAATACCTGCCATAAAATGTGCTGGCGAAATGAATATCCCTGACGGCGAAGTATTCACCGCCCCTGTTAGAACAAGCGTAAACGGCAGAATTCATTACAACATACCAACCACATACAACGGCACTTGCTTTAACAATGTCTGCCTTGATGTTGTTGCTGGAAAAATTGTTAAAGCCACAGCAGACAACACAGAAATTTTAAATTCAATTTTAGACACAGACGCAAATGCTAGGTTCTTTGGCGAATTTTCGCTCGGCGTAAACCCATTTATCAGAAAAGCATGTAACGATATATTATTTGACGAAAAAATGTGCGGTTCAATCCACTTTACGCCTGGCAGTTGCTATGAAGACGAAGCCCCAAACGGCAATGTGTCAGCAATTCACTGGGATATGGTTCTTTCAATGATGCCAGAATATGGTGGCGGAGAAATTTACTTTGACGATGTCTTAATTAGAAAAGATGGCGTTTTCGTAATTCCAGAATTGTTGTCATTAAACCCAGAGAACTTACTTTAATAAAAAATATCAAAAATACACACAATAAAATTAAGGAGAAAATATGAAAAATACAAAAATTGCTATTAACGGATTTGGAAGAATTGGAAGGCTCGCTTTGCGCTTAATCAGCGACATGGACAATATGGAAGTTGTTGCTATTAACGACCCATTTATTGATGTCGATTATGCCGCTTATATGCTTAAATACGACACAATTCACGGCAAATTTAACGGTGAAATCTCAACTTGCGGCAATAAACTTGTTGTAAATGGCAAAGAAATTGATTTCTACAATGAAAAAGAAATTGAAAACTTAAATTGGGCAAAAACTGGCGTTGATATCGTCCTTGAAGCGTCTGGAAAATTCACAAAAGCAGAAGAAGCAAGAAAACATATCGCCAGCGGTGCTAAAAAAGTTGTTATCACAGCAGCCGGCAAAGAATGTCCTATGTTTATTGTTGGCGTAAATGAAAGCGAATACAATAATTCAATGAACGTCGTTTGTGCTTCAAGTTGCACAACAAACTGCCTTGCCCCACTTGCAAAAGTTTTAAATGATAAATTTGGTATCAAAGAAGGTTTGATGACAACAATCCATTCGGTTACACCATCACAATTAACTG
>CALBYO010000044.1 GCA_937889705.1 uncultured Bacillota bacterium
CCAAAAGAATTTACTGAAATGATTAATAACGATCAGGTAGGTGAAGTGTATTACTATGGTGGCGTTTTTAGAATAACAAAGGTAGATTCAGATAAAAAATTGCCAAATAGTTCAGATTTTTATTGTGAAGTTGCAACATCGGCAACGCAAGAGAATTTAATTAACTTAATCACAAGTAAAAATATTGATTATACCGAGCAACAAATTAAAGAATCCTTCTTAGAAACTATAATGCCTTATGTTAGTTTGTTTGTAATATTGATAATTGCATACTTTATATTCCGCGCTATAACCAAAGGTGGGCAAGGCTCAATGGGATTTGGTAAAAGTAAGGCACGCGCAACTGATAATATAAAAGTTAGATTTTCAGATGTTGCTGGCGCTGATGAAGAAAAAGCTGAACTTGAAGAAGTTGTAGAATTTTTAAAGAATCCTCAAAAATTTACAAACTTAGGTGCTAGAATACCAAAAGGTGTATTGCTTGTTGGTCCTCCTGGGACAGGTAAAACTTTACTTGCAAAAGCGGTGGCTGGTGAAAGTAATGTTCCTTTCTTGTCAATAAGCGGTTCAGACTTTGTTGAAATGTTTGTTGGTGTTGGTGCTTCTCGTGTTAGAGATTTATTTGATCAAGCTAAGAAAAGCAGACCTTGCATTATATTTATAGATGAAATTGATGCTGTTGGTCGTCAAAGAGGAACTGGACTCGGCGGGGGAAATGATGAAAGAGAGCAAACCTTAAACCAACTACTTGTTGAAATGGACGGTTTTGAAGCAAACGAAGGAATTATCGTTTTAGCAGCAACAAACAGAAGTGATGTCCTTGACCCAGCACTTTTAAGACCTGGCAGATTTGACAGGCAAATTTATGTTCATGTTCCAGATGTAAAAGGCCGTGAAAGTATTATAAAAATTCACGCGCGCAATAAGCCATTGGACGATGATATTGATTTCAAAGTTTTAGCAAGAATTACTAGTGGATTTACCGGCGCAGACATTGAAAACATGCTTAATGAAGCATCAATCCTTGCTGCAAGGGCTAATAGACCAAAAATCATTATGTCAGATTTGACAGAAGGTATAAATAAAGTAATAATGGGTCCACAAAAGAAAAGCAGACTTGTTACAGATAGGGACAAAAAGATTACAACTTATCATGAATCAGGACATGCTATACTTGGTAAACTCTTAGAGAACTGTGACGAAGTTCAAGAAGTATCTATTATTCCACGCGGTATGGCGGCAGGTTATACAATGAGTAGACCAAGCGAAGATGACCAACACATGACTTACAATAAATTAAATGACCAAATTGCTATGTGCATGGGTGGCAGAATCGCTGAACAAATTGTATTTGGGGATATTTCAACGGGGGCATCTAACGATATTCAACATGCAACAGATATCGCCCGTAAAATGGTAACTGAATGGGGCATGAGCAATCGTTTAGGTTTTATCGGTTATGATACTTCAACTCAACCATTCCTTGGCCGTGATTATCAAAATCAATCAAAATATAGTGAAGAAACAGCAGCAATCATTGACGAAGAAATTAGAGGTATTTTAGATTACAACTATAAGAGAGCGTATAAATTGCTTGAAGAAAATCGTTCAATTATGGACAAGATGTCTGAACTTTTGATTATAAAAGAAACAATTTATAAAGAAGAAGTTGACATGCTTATGGAAGGTAAATCTGTTGATGAAATTGTTGCAGAAATGGATAAGAAAGCTGAAATCTTGAAAGAAAAAGAAGAAAAAGGCAGAAAAGACAACGAATATTTAAGGAAATTGAATGACTTAAATAACAAACTTAAAACTGCTGAAATGCTTTTGAAAGCTGGCGTTGTTACTAAGAAAGAGTATGACCAACTTGTGGACAACAAAAATGAGATTGAAAAAGAATATGAAAATCACAAACAAAATGCAGAAAAACAAGAAGTTGAAGTTGCAGAAAATGTGAATGAAAATCAATCTGAAAATGTTGAAAATAAAGAGCCAGAAAAGAAAGTAAGACGTCCAAGAACTAAAAAAACCGCATCAGAAAATGACACGGTTAAAAAAGATAAAGTTCAAAAGTTGAACGAAAAAATGGGTAAAACAACAAAAAAACCTAAAAAAACTGATAAAAACGACTAAATTTTTTAGTTTTCGGTTGTAGCAGTAGGCGGAACATAATTCCATGTTTCGCCTTTTTTTATGAAATAGTCGTCAGAAATTCCTTCGATATATTCGTTTCCGATGCAAAAAAATTCAGATGATGAAAGTTCATATTGTTGAGTTGTTGTATTGAAGGTCAAAACCTTTTTAAAAATCTTGTTTGCAATACTCATATAAACATGAATGTTTCCGTTCGCTTGACCGAACGCTGTCGTTTGTGCACCTTTCCCCAAATCAATAGAGTAGGTGGCATCGCACGCATTGAAGAAAATATTGTTACCAAATTCGTCTAACCCGATGCAATAATATGGGTGAGTGTTGTTTGTGACCCAATCATTGAAAATAACAGGAGTGCAAAAAACCCATTTTTTATTGAGAGATTCGCCGTTTAATTTAACTTCCATATTAGCCAGTGACAGGTTATTTGATTTGTTCATA
>CALBYO010000045.1 GCA_937889705.1 uncultured Bacillota bacterium
TTCAAATAAAGGAGGTAAAAAAACAAATGAGAATCAAAAGAAAGAATGGCTTGAAAATGTTTATCACTGCTGTTTCATTGTTATTGGGGCTAGCACTTATATTAGGAGTAACTGGCGCAGTTTACCAAGGTAGCAGACGTGGCATAGGCACCATTGTTATGAACAAAGGTCTGTATTATACTGTCGAAAATATATATGATGACGAAGGTAACTTGACAACATCAGGCAAGTTGCAATATTATCCATCTGGTGACGCAAGTGGTGCAAAATCAGACTTTGAGTTGTTAGATGGCGTTGGTCAAAATGAAAGTTTCTTAATGGCTCCACCAAAAATTGTTGTTCAATCAAACTCAATGTCTTTTTATGCTCGTGCAAAAATTGAATATAAATATTACACGCTAAATGGTACAAGTTTTGTACCTGCAACAGCAAGTACACTTGGAGTATCTTTAGATACAGTAACTACAGAATTATTTTCAGAAAAACTTGAATTTAATTCAAGATGGAAGAAATCAATTGATGGTTACTATTATTATGTGAACGCTGGCACATCAACACCAACAGCAGATTCTTTGGCATTAATCAATGCAAGCGATACTATAGAAATATTTACTAACGATAAATATACCACTGGAGAGTGGGAAGGGGACTATGGCGGCCCTTATGGAATTGCCAAAATGGATATTTCATTTGTTTTGGAAGTCGTAGAAAAAGATGGTCTTGATTGGGCATTCTATGATATTGCTGAATTAGGTGTCGATTTTGATGGAGAGATTATTGACGAAGCAACAGCAGCTGAAATTGGAGCATCTGGCCCAGGATATGCTATTTCAAATATAAAAACAACTAAAAAGAATCTTATGATACCAGAAACTGTTGAAGTTGATGGAGTAACATATACAGTTGTAAATGTTGGTGTGAAAGAAATTAATGGTATGAGTGTTGATGGTTGTACTATACTGGGATTTACTTCTTTAACACTTGAAAACTTAATAATTCCAGGAACTGTTAAGACTCTATGGCGCTCTTCAGTCCCTGCAGATGATGAAATTAATTCAGCTGGCATATTTCCAAAATTAAAAAGCATTACCTTAAGTGAAGGTGTAGAAAAAATGTTTGCAACTTCATTTATAACAGTTAATTGGTGGTATGCATATTCCACATTCCCTTGTCTTGAAACAATAAATTTACCTTCTACGTTAAAAGAGATCTCTGGAATTGAAAGTGATGAATTAACAATGCCACCTTTTCCTTCTTATTGTTTAAAAACTATTAATTTTCCTGGAAACGAAGATTTTAGTTTTGATGGAACTTCGTTTATAGATATAAAGAATAAGACTCTAGTGGCTTATTTGAATAATACGAATATTTTAAAAATTCCAGAAGGAGTGACTAGAATTACACCATTTTATTTCATACCATCAGGTTTTTTGGGTGTAACAGGTAAAGAACTTTTAGAAGAACTCAAGACTGCAGGGATTCCAGTACCTGATGATATATCAAATGTAAAAGAATATTCAAGCGTATTTGATAGAATTGAAATTCCAAGTTCGTTAACAGGATATGAAGTGTCTGAAGATGGTCGTTGCTTAATAAAAGTTGATGGGACAACAAAAATGGCAGTTATATTTGCAGGAAAAGGATTAAAAGAATATACAATTCCAGAAGGCATTAATTCTGTAGATGTATTTTATGCTGAAGATTTAGAGACCTTAATATTCCCTAGCACATTCACAAGTTATAGTGGTGGAATTTATGGTATGGAAAAATTAAGTAAAATAGTGCTTAATGAAGGGCTAAAAGAAATTACAAGGAATTTTGGGACTAGTGCATTGGTAGAATTAGTTTTACCATCTACTATAACAAAAATAGATTGTTCTGAGGAATTTTCAGGAGACACCGCATTTGGAAATAAAACTTTAAAAAAGCTAACATTTACTTCAGATACTCCACCAACAATCCCTTCTAGCATGAATGGTAATGGTTCTCCATTCTTAGGGACAGCTGACTTGGAAGTGGTTGTTCCAAAAGGTAAATTAGCGGCTTATCAAGAAGCATATAAAAATTATTCTTCATTTGATTGGTATAAGAACATGAAAGAATCTCAATAAACAGAAAGCACTCACGGTTGTGGGTGTTTTTTGTTGGAAAAATTTTGGAAAATAAATAATTATGTATATAATATAAATATGGTTACATTATTAATTTTAGATGGCTATGGAATTGGTCAAAACAACAAAAAAACGAATGCGATTTATAAAAATTCGCCAAATGTGGAAAAACTTTTAAAAAATTATCCATCTTCTACGCTTGTTGCAAGCGGTGAAGGTGTGGGGCTTTCAAAAGGTCAGATGGGCAACTCCGAAACGGGGCATTTAAACATTGGCGCTGGGCGAATTGTTTATCAAAATTTATCGCGCATAGACAATATGATTGCGGACGACTCATTAAAAAATAACAAAGTGATTCTGGAAATTGAAAGCCATGTTAAGAAAAGTGGCGGAAAAATTCATTTGATGGGCTTGTTGTCTGACGGCGGCGTTCACAGCCATATAAATCATTTGAAATATCTGCTTAAATCGTTATCAGAAAAAGGTTTAAATCTTGTTTTGCATTGTTTTTTAGATGGCAGAGATACCAAATTTGACAGCGGTGTTAACTACTTAAATGAAATACAAAATTTTATTAAAGAAAATCAGATTAATTGTGAAGTTGCGGACATTGTTGGCAGAGTTTATGCAATGGACAGAGAGAGGCGTTTTGACAGAGTTGAAAAAGCGTATGACATGCTTGTTGGAAAACTAGATGATGTTGAAATTGCCGAAAATTTGCAAAATTCGCTTCAAAATTCTTATAAAAATGAAGTTTATGATGAATTTGTCAAACCAATTAAATTGAAAAATAGCAGCACAATCAATGAAGGCGATGCGATCCTTTCATTCAATTTTAGAACGGACAGAATGAGAGAGTTGATTGCTGCATTTGGCGATAAAAATTTTAAAGAATTTGATGCAATTAAATTTAAAGATTTATATATTGCAACGATGACGCAATACGACAAAACTTTTGATTTTGCGCATGTGATTGTTCCTGAACTTGTGATTGAAAATTGTTTGTCAAAAGTGTTAAGTGAGAATGGGAAAAAGCAATTTCGCGTAACCGAAACAACAAAATATGCACATGTTACGTTTTTCTTTAATGGCGAAATTGAAACGCCTTTTCCAGGGGAAGAAAGATTTTTGATAGATAGCATAAACACGCAAGATTTTTCAAAATATCCAAAGATGCGAGCAAAAGAAATAACTGAAAAAGCGTGCGAAGCGATACTTTCAAAGAAATATGATTTTGTTTTAATCAATTTGTCAAATCCAGACATGATTGGGCACACTGGCGATTTAAAAGCGACTAAAAAAGCAATTCGATTTGTTGATAAATGTGTTAAAAAATTGGCGGAAGCAAGTTTGAAAGTTGAAAGCGATTTGCTTGTAACTGCTGACCACGGAAACGCAGAATTGATGATTGACGATAATGGCGTGAAGGTGACATCGCACACAACAAATCTTGTTCCGATTGTTTTGGTGAGCGAAAAATACAAAAAATGCACTTTAAAAGACGGCAAGTTGGCAGACATTGCTCCAACAATTTTGAAATTATTAAATATTGAAAAACCAGTTGAAATGACAGGTGAAAGTTTATTGCTAGGCGAAGGCAATCCGTTTTATGTTTGTCCATCAACAGATCCAGTTGATCCAAAAGATAAAAAATTTGAGAACAATTTAATTGATTATGCAAAATTAATAACATCAAGTGGTGCGGACTTTTTGCATTGCGATATTATGGACGGAAAATTTGTCCCAAAGCGTTCGTTTGATTATTTGGTTTTTGCATTTTTGCGAAAGGCTACCAATCTTTTTCTTGATGTGCACCTTATGGTTAATGAGCCAATGAAAGTAGTAAAAGATTATGTAAAATATGGTGCAAATAGTATAACTATTCACTATGAATCATTTTCTGATAAAGTTGAGCTTATTAACGCACTTCAAACAATTAGGGGAATGGGGGTGAAAGTTGGACTTTCTATAAAACCTGATACGCCAGTGCAAGCTGTTGAAAATTTGCTTAGATATATTGATATTTTGCTTGTGATGAGTGTTTATCCAGGAAAAAGTGGTCAAGAGTTTATTCAGGATAGCCTTATAAAAATTTCTTATCTTAGCAAAAAAAAGGCTGAGCTCGGGCTTGATATACTTATAGAAGTCGATGGTGGGGTTAATTTTACTAACGCTTCAATAATATCTGTTAGCGGTGCAGATGTACTTGTTTCGGGAAGTTGTATATATAACGCAAAAGACAAGAAAAAAGCTATAGAAACCCTTAAAGGAAAAGATAGATTGTAACAATTGTATGCTACTTTATCATAAACTACCAAAGTTGGAGGGAGTAATGCGTATAGTTTGTTTTAAGTCACCAAAATGCTTACGAAAAATATTAAAATTTATTTTCTTAAAGCAATTTATAAAAAACTAATTACATATTTAGAAGTTCATTTCGGACTTCTTTTTTATATTTTTAAGCTTATTTGTGTTATTGAAGCAATTAACATAGCAACATTTTAAATTATTTCGAAAAATGTGCTTTAAACATTTGTGTTTTTTTGAAAAATTAGATAACCACATCAGGCAAACGGATAAAAGCAAGTTTAAATAAAAAATGGTTTTAATTTGGCTTCAAAGTTGTGATTAAAAAAATTATTGTCCAAAGCAAGAATGATTAAAAAGGCTTGAGAACAACATAAAAAGATTAATTATAAAATTGCTTAGAAATGGGAGCACTTACAAATTATATAGTAAAGTCAAGCGCGGTATCTTGGCAACAACATCAATCAGCAAAAACAACAATAAGTTATAATTATAATTTACCAAACGATGAGTGGGAATTTGGCGGGACT
>CALBYO010000046.1 GCA_937889705.1 uncultured Bacillota bacterium
GGGAGGTTGTTATGGCTAAAATAGAATTACCCTTTGAATATCATATATTTCAAGCATATCTTTAAGTTCTTCACTCTTTTGAATGTTTTGTTCGTCTTTTAATAGTTTATAAGATTTTGAAGTCTTGATAATTTTGATTTTGTCCTTGTAATCTTTTAAAAGTTTGTTTCTTGACGCCAAAATTTTATCGTATTTTCCAAGCAAATAGAAATATGTTTTTGATGTCTGAGATATGTCTATATCCATAAATCTACGCCTATCTTCTGGGCTTTCTTTTATCAGTTTGAGTTCGTCAGGGGAGAAGTAAACGCATCTAAGTTCGCCGAGCAATTCTCCAATTCTTTTGATTGGAATATTGTTAATTTTGACGGTTTTTTTGCTGGCTGTTGAAAATATAATTTCAACAACGCTTTTGCCAAATTTTTTTTCGATTTCGGTTTTAATTCTAGCGTTTGATTCTTGCCATTTTATCAAGTCGTTTTCTTTGCTTGTTCTAAGCGATTTACCAATGGCGGAAAAGAAAATTGCTTCTAAGAGATTTGTTTTGCCTTGTGCGTTATTGCCGACAATTACATTGACATCGGGAGAAAATTCCAATATTAAATTGGAATAGTTTCTATAATTATTAAGTTCAATTTTCTTAATTTTCAAGTTTTTTTGCCTTTTTCCTACGATAAATCATTGTAATATTGAGTGCAATTATGTGCATTAGTAAACTGAATATAAAGAGTACTAAGCAAATTTTAAGTGCGGCTGCTGAGAAATCTATAAGTCCAAAGAACATTGGTAGGAATAGCGATCCGAGAGTGATGCCGACAAGTGAGAATAAACAAACAAGAAGTTTGATTTTTGTAAATGGCATGCAAAGTGAGATAAGATTTAAAAATCCGCAAGCGGTCATAGCGATAGTTGCTGCTGTAACGGCTTCACTTGCAAGCAAGCAGTTTGTTTTTTGAAGAACGACAACTGTTAAAACATTGAAAAGCAACAATAATCCATAAGGCAAACTGCGTTTCAAAACATACGGAATAAAGTCTCCTTGAATAAGTTTTTTGTTAGGCTGTAAAGCCAAGAAGAACGATGGCATACCTATAACAAAGAACTCTAAAAGGAACATATTTTTTGGCTCGAATATGTATTTTATTCTACAAGCCAAAAGGATAACAGAAAGCAGAATTATCATAACTGTTTTCATTAAGAACAATGTTGAAGATTTTTGAACATTGTTGATAACGCGTCTGCCTTCTTCAACGACCATTGGAAGTGTTGAAAATTGGCTATCTAAAAGCACAAGGTGAGAGATGTTCCTTGCAACTTCGCTGCCATCAGCCATTGCTATTGAGCAGTCTGCTTCTTTTAAAGCAAGTGTGTCATTGACGCCGTCACCAGTCATTGCAACAACATTTTTTGTTTTGAGTTGTTGAATAATAGCGTGTTTTTGTTCAGGTGTAACTCTGCCGAAAACGGTGTATTCTTCCGCAATCTTTTTAACTTCGTCAAGCGTCATTCCTTCAAGGTTGATGAATTTTTCGGCATTTCTAACACCAACGCGTTTTGCTATTGAACTTACAGTTTCTGGGTCGTCACCAGAAATAATTTTGATTTCAACGCCATTTTCTTTGAACCATTTTATTGTTTCGATTGCGTCTTTTCTGATTGTATCTTCAATAACTATAATTGCGCTTGCAACAAGGTCGTTTGGAAGTTCGTCTGAGTCTATCATTTTGCTTGATGTTGCAACAACCAAAACTCTATAACCTTGCGATGTTGCTGTTTTGATGTCTGCAATCATTTCGTTAGTCATTTTCGCTTTTATGTATTCACGAGCGCCAAATACGCAAGTTCCGAAGTTTTCAAAGCAGGTTGCTGTGAATTTTCTATCTGACGAGAATGGAATGTTATAGTGCATTTTAAGCGTACCTTCGTTACCGAAATAATTTACGAGCGCTCTTGATGTGTTATTTGATGTGTTTTGAGCAGATAGCACATTTGCGACTGCATTTTTAATTTCTTCTTCGTTTGCATTATCGTATAGTTTAAGTTCTTTAACATTCATTGTGCCGTCTGTGATTGTTCCAGTTTTGTCTAAGCATAGAACATTTGAACGAGCGAGCATTTCGATTGAATAAATGTCTTGAACAAGGGTGCGTTTTTGTGCGAGTTTGATAACGCCAACGGCAAGGGCAACTGAGATAAGCAAAAACATACCTGCTGGAATCATTCCTGTTAAACTGCCGCAAGTTACTTCAACTGCTTTGCTTAAACTGCTTGGACCTGACCACAAATAACTATTTACAAAGGTTAAAGCACCGATTGGTATGATAAAAATACCTATGTATTTGATGATTTTGTTCAAATCTCTAAACAAATTTGAATTTGGTTGTTTAAATTTCTTTGCAGCGGCTGCGATATTTTGAATGTAACTATCTTTGCCAATTTTGTCTGCTTTTGCGTAACATTTGCCACTTGTTATAAAACTGCCAGCAAAAAGTTGGTCGCCTTTTTGTTTTTTAATTGGTTTACTTTCGCCAGTTAGCAAACTTTCATTAACTTCAACCATTCCGTCCATTACGATAGCGTCTGTTGGAATTTGATTTCCGATTTCCAAAGATATGATATCGTCCAAAACAATTTGGTCTGATGTTATTTCAATTTGCTCACCATTTCTAATTACATAACTTTTTGGCAGAGTTATCATGGACAACTTTTCAACCGTCTTTTTAGAGCGAATTTCTTGGAAAATCGCGATTGAAGTGTTCATAACTATAACAACCATAAAAAACAAGTTTACATACGACTTAACAAGAAGTAGGGCGATGAAAATTAACAGCCAAATCATGTTAAAAAATGTGAAAATATTATCAAAAAATATTTTAAAGTATGATTTTGATGTTTTTTGTTTTGTGTTGTTAACTAATTTATCTTTTATTCTTTGTTGAACTTGTTCATTAGACAAGCCTTGCTGCAAAGAAGGTTCAAATCTTTCAATATGTATATTTTCTCTGTTTTTACAAGTTTTTCGCATTTGTTTTTAGTATCTCCAATATTAATAGTATTCTACTATATAACAAAAAATATTGCAAGGAATTAACTGCAATTTGCTTTACTTAAAGCATTAAATGCTATACAATTAAATCATGGTATACTCAAAAGAGCAGTTTGAAAAAGATATTGAAACTTTATCCAACAATTTTTCTAAACATAAAGTTGAATGTTTATTAAAAGATTTAAGCGATTGCATTGTGTTTTCTTGCATATATATGGGCAATCAAAATGTTTTTTTTGAAAATATAAAGGTAGAGAAAAAAGACGAAACAAATTATCAAGTTGTCACGAATTTGAAAAATGTAAAAAAAGAAAATATGTGTGACGCTAATAGGTATATTTTAAATTCTTACGACAAAACATTGATGCTAACAATAATAACATCAAAAAATTATTACATGTTTGAAAAAATCAACGATACCGATACTTATAAATATAGAGCGGAATATTTTTTTGACGAGTTAGGCAATTTTATTAGAAAGAGCGAATTGACGCATGAAAGGCTTAACACTCAACAAAAAATTGGCGAACTTTCAATAGGTAATTTGCGAAACGATTTATACATTGCCGAAACGCAAGAAAATGTTTCAGATTTGAAGGTTTTAACTTTTAAATTGCCATCACAAGACAACAAAAGCGAAAATATTTATTTCAAGTATGAAACCGAACCAGGGGCTGCATTTATGTGCAGGGCAAGAGTGAAATTTAACAAAGTTCCTTATCTTGAAAATTTGGGAATGAACACGCTTTCAACAATGCTTTCAGAGCAGTTTGAAGATGATGAAGAACCGCTTAGAATTACTGACGAGAGTTTCTTTGAAAAACTCATAAAATCTTGCACGCAATATTATAAAATAGTAAAAAAACCAGAAAAAAATGTAAAATAAAAGTCCACCTGCATAGCGGGTGGATTTTTATTAGTTCTTAACAAGAATTGTTTCATTTGTAGGGGAGAATATTACTGTGTGTTTTTCGCCATTTTCGGAGATTGCAGTGAATGCCCAAAAGTATGTTCCGAAATTTGTTTTGTTGTTTGAAATAATCTTTAAATAATATTCAATGCTGCCATTTTTTGACATCTCGCTAATTTCGTCTTTTAAAGCGTTTTCGCCAATTTTAAGTGCTTTTTCAAAGTCAATTTCCCAGTCTTCGCTGCGTTTTTCAAGCGTTAATTTTGTTTCGCCAGTTGGTAGTTGTAAAGTTAATTCAATAGGCTCGTTTGTTGTGATTTGGCTGCCAATATCTGCCAAATATTCTTCTGTGAATGGACTTTTTTCAATTTTGCCGGTAAATGTTTTGTCGCCAGATTTTAAAGTAAATTCAAATTCATTTTCTGTTTGCTTTTGTGGAAATACAACAGAAATAATTCCAAAATTTACTCTGCTATTGCTGACGCCGTCAGGCTTGTATGGATTTTCTCTTTCACCATATATAAAAGTGGTTGAAAGTTGCTCGTTTTGTGCGTCAAAAACGCCGTATCGGGCATCTGAAAGATTATCAGAAACATTGTTATTTTGGCTGCCGCAGCCGACAAGCAAAAATGCCAAAATCAATAAACAAATTGTTACGCATGATGCGATATAAATTTTTTTCATAATTTCACCTAGCATAATTTATGCGCGGCTATGTTAATAAATAACTTGAAATAAAAAAACACCAAAAATTTGGTGTTTAATTTTTATAAAGTTGATTATGGAGCAGTTGTGAACCAAGTGCTTACTGCTTCGCTGTCCGCTTCAATAAATTCCATTGTTAAAACAATTCTGATTTCTGAAATGCCTTGTTCTTGATAATTTTCAGGGGATTGATTTGCAAGTTTTATTTGAGCAACATTGTTTTCGTCTGTTTTGAAGATTTTGATATATTCTGCATCTTCGCTATATTCTATTGCAAACAAATTGTCTTTTTTTGGTGTTTCTGTTGTGTTTGTTCCAACATAATAGAAATAGCCATCTGAACCAGCAACCCAACCATTTGCAAACTCTAATAGTACGCCTCTATCTTCTTGCCTTTCAAATGCTTGACTGAAAATATAGTTAAGTTTTTCTTCGCTCAAAAGCTCGTCGTTTTCGTCTTTGTATTCAATTTTTGCACGCGCAACGAAAGGAGAACTTTCGCCATTAGCATCGGCTGCACTTTTAAATTCAGGGGAAAGGATATTATAAACTTTTGTTGGATATCCAAGTTCGCCGCTGTTGTTGAGTTCAATAGGGGTTGATGTTAAATCTCCGTTTTTGTAATACAACAATTTCCAGTTGTTATAACTGTTTTGGTCTATTTTTACGCTATCTGCGTTGAATTCAATATAAATACCAGGGGAAAACCTTACATGACCTTTGTTAGGTTGGTCTTTAAAGAAATATGCGGTGGTGATAAAATATGCACCAACGCCTAAAATGGCGAGCATCAAAATGATTGTCAACCAAAGCGCAAATTTAATTGCTGGGCTTCTAGTTTCAGAATTTTGTTGCCTCATTTTTCCCCCAAATAAATTTATTTACATAAGATTTTAACAAAAAAATAAAATTTTATCAAATAATTTAACATTTATTTTGTAAATTTTTTCTTTTAAAATGCTTTGAGTTAAATATTTAATTTGTTAAACTATTCTCGGAGGTAGAGATATGAAATTAGAAATCATCGAAAAAAATTATGATGTAGGCAAAAGACTACAAAGTTTAATTGAAAAGAAAGTTGGGAAACTCGGCAGATATTTTAAAGACGATGCCGTTTGCAAAGTCGCTTGCAAAGAAGATAATAAAAGGTTTAAACTTGAAATTACAATCACAGGAAAAGGCTGCTTTTTCCGTTCAGAAGTTGTTGGCGACAATATGTATGACAACTTAGATGTTGCTCTTCCAAAAATTGAAAAACAAATTTTAAAATTTAGCGGCAAGAAAAACGATTCTTATAAGGCAGTTGCTCTTCCAGAGTTGTTGTTCGTTAGCGAACTTCCAGAAGAAGTATATGCTCCAAAAATCACAAAGAGAAAAACTTTTTCACTTGACCCTATTACAGAAGAAGATGCAATTTATATGCTTGAAGCAACAGACCACGATTTTTATGTGTTCTTAAACGCAGAAACAGGTCTTGTAAGCGTTGTTTATAGAAAGGGCGGAGCAGACCAATACGGCTTGATTGAAGTAAAAAAATAACTAGCGAGGACAAATTGAAAAAAGTAATTCTTTTGCGTTATGGTGAAATTCACCTTAAAGGCAAAAATAGAGGAAGTTTTGAAAATGCGCTTTTAAGAAATATTGAAAGCGCAATTTTTTCCGTTGATGAAAGTGCAAAAGTCGCAAGAATTGGCGGAAGGTATGTTGTTTATAATTTTGACGAAGCAAATCTTGAAAGGCTCGTAGATAAATGCTCAAAAGTTTTTGGGCTTGTTTCTTTAAGCGTAGCATTTGAGATAGAAAGCGATGTTGAAA
>CALBYO010000047.1 GCA_937889705.1 uncultured Bacillota bacterium
AACCGCCATTCCTTCTGGAATGTTGTGCAAGGTAATTGCCAAAATTAAAAGTTTTGTTTTTTTCGATGTCTGGGGATAGTCCTGTTTGATTTCGGATTTTTTTGTCAACTTGTTGGAAGTAATATCAACTAAAATTAAGAATAAAAAACCAAGAATTATGCCGCTGACTGCTGGCAGCCAAGAAAATTTACCAAACTTTTCAGATTGTGATATTGCAGGGAGCAGAAGTGACCAAATCGATGCTGCCATCATGACGCCAGAAGCGAATCCGATTAAAGATTTTTGTAGTTGTTCTTTGATGTTGTTTCTCATAAAGAAAACCATTGCAGAACCCAGTGTTGTGCCGATGAAAGGAATTAAAATTCCCAAAAATATTTCCAAAATAACTCCTTTGAACTAATCTTTCGCAAATTTTATCTCTCTACATCATATTTAATTAAATGTTGAAATTGTTACACATGTCAAATTGTTTTTATAATTTAAAAATTTCGTGTAAAATATAACTCAGTATAAGGGGGAGAAATGAAAAATTTAAAAATTGAAAAAGTTCACGCAAGGCAAATTTTGGATAGCCGCGGAAATCCAACTGTGGAAGTTGAAGTAACGCTTGAAAATGGCGTAATGGGCAGAGCAGATGTCCCATCGGGCGCATCAACTGGCGCGTTTGAAGCCATTGAACTCAGAGATGGAGACAAATCAAACTATCTTGGAAAGTCTGTTGAAAAAGCAGTCAACAATGTAAACACAAAAATTGCTGATGAAGTTGTTGGCATGAATGTCTATGACCAAATTGCTATTGATAATGCAATGATAGAACTTGACGGAACAGAAAATAAAGGTAAATTGGGAGCAAACGCAATTTTAGGCGTTTCACTTGCAGCAGTCCATGCAGCGGCTAAAAGTTTGAATTTGCCATTGTATAAATACGTTGGCGGTTGTAATGCCAATGTTTTGCCCGTTCCAATGATGAATGTCATTAACGGCGGAAAACACGCTGATAACAGCGTAAATATCCAAGAATTTATGATCATGCCAGTTGGCGCAAAATCTTTCAAAGAAGCATTAAAAATGTGTGCAGAAGTTTTCCATAATTTAAAAGCAATTTTAAAGGCAAACGGATACAGCACAGCAGTCGGTGACGAAGGTGGCTTTGCTCCAAACTTTGAAAGTGACGAACAAGCATTCCAATTTTTAGTTGAAGCAATTAAAAAAGCCGGATATGAACCTGGAAAAGATTTCTGCTTAGGTGTTGACGCAGCAGCAACAGAAATGCTCGACGAAGCAGAAAAAATTGGTAAAACTGGTTGCTATTATTTCTGGAAAACTGGCAAATTGTTCACTCGCGAAGAAATGGTCGCATTCTGGGAAGAAATGGCAAGCAAATATCCAATCATCACTCTTGAAGACGCATTGGCAGAAGAAGATTGGGACGGCTGGAAACTTTTAACTGAAAAATTAGGCAAAAAAATACAACTTGTTGGTGACGATTTATTTGTTACAAACACAAAAAGGCTCGCAAAAGGTATCAAACTTGGCGTTGCGAACTCAATTTTGATTAAATTAAATCAGATTGGAACGCTAACAGAAACTTTGAACGCTATTCAAATGGCAAATAGAGCAGGCTATACAGCAGTTATTTCTCATAGAAGTGGCGAAACAGAAGATACGACAATAGCAGATTTGTCAGTTGCTTTGAACGCTGGACAAATCAAAACAGGTGCTCCTTCAAGAACAGACAGAGTTGCGAAATATAACCAACTTTTGAGAATTGAAGAAGAACTTGATAAAGACGCTAACTATTATGGAATAAATGCATTTTTCAATATTAGATAAAATGACAAAAAGATAATTTTAACAACCT
>CALBYO010000048.1 GCA_937889705.1 uncultured Bacillota bacterium
CTATGATAATGCCTGGCGACCCAAAGCGTAGTCAGTATATCGCAAATAATTTTTTGACTGACGCAAAACTTGTAAACGATGTCCGCGGCGTAAAAGGCTACACAGGTTATTACAATGGGAAAAAAGTTTCCGTAATGGCCCACGGAATGGGCATGCCATCAATGGCGATTTATGCTCACGAATTGTTTAATTTTTATGGCGTTGAAAACATCATCAGAATTGGTTCGTGCGGCGCTATTAACGAAAATGTTGGACTTAGAGATATTATTTTGGCAAGTCCAGTTGTAACAGAAAGCAATATAGGTAGAGTGTTTTCGGATAGCAAGAAAGTTGCATATCCAACAACTCAATTAGCAGAAAAAGTTATGCACACAGCAAAAGAAACTGGCATTGAAGTTAAGCAAGGCATGGTTTTGTGTTCTGATTTGTTTTATGCAGAAGAACAAGACAGCGAAAAGTGGAAAAAACAGGGCGCTCTTGCTGTTGAAATGGAAAGTTATGTGCTTTATAAAATCGCACAAGAGTATAAGAAAAACGCAGTTTGCTTATTAACAGTTTCAGACCTGCTTTATAATAAAGAAAATCAACTGACCGCCGATGAGCGTCAGAAATCGTTTGATGAAATGATAAAACTTGCACTTGATAGTGCAATATAAAAATTATCCACTTGTTGAAAGTGGATTTTTATTTGCAATTAATTTGATTTGTTGTATTATATCTACATGAGAATAGACATTTTAACATTGTTTCCAGAAATGTTCAGTGCACTAAAAATGAGCATTTTGGGACGAGCAACAGAAAGCGGAAAACTTGAAATCAATCTGATTAATATCAGAGATTTTTCCAAAGATAAACATAAAAAGTGTGACGATGAAATATATGGCGGCGGTGCTGGCATGCTTATGATGGTGCAGCCAATATATGATGCTGTTATGAGTGTAAAAACTGAAAATAGCAAAATTTTTGTTTTTTCACCAAAGGGCGATATATTTAATCAAAAATACGCTCAAAATATGAGCAATTTGGAACACATAATCTTAATTTGCGGACATTATGAAGGCATTGACGAAAGGGTTATTGAAATTTTCAATCCAACTTTGCTTTCAATGGGTGATTATATCTTAACTGGCGGCGAAATTCCAGCAATGCTTGTTGTGGACTGCGTTTCAAGGCTTTTAAATGATGTTATTTCCAAAGATAGTTTGAATGAAGAAAGTTTTACGAACGGACTTTTGGAATATCCTCAATACACTCGCCCAGCAGATTTTATGGGATATAAAGTTCCTGATGTGCTGCTATCTGGTAATCACGCAGAAATTGATAAATATAGAGCAAAATGCTCGATATTAGAAACAAAAAAATATAGACCAGACTTACTTGGGGGCGAAAATGAATAAAATAAATTGGTTTCCAGGCCACATGAAAAAAGCGCTTGAAGAGATGCAAGCAGAAGTTAAAAATGTTGACGCTGTTATTTATGTTTTAGATGCGAGAGCACCAAAAGCGTGTTTAAATCCATCATTTGTTAGGATTATTGGAACAAAACCTATTTTATTTGTTCTAAATAAGTGCGATTTGGCTGACGAGGAAAAAGTTAAGGAATTCTCGCAAACTTTAAGAAGTGAAAATACAAAATGTCTTATGTTGAACTCAACGGCAAGTGGGGCACTCAATAAAGTTACAAATGCGTTGAATGAACTATGTAAAAGTCAAATTGAAAGATTTAAAAACAAGGGCGTAAATTATTTTGTTCGCGCAATGGTTTTGGGCGTTCCAAATTCTGGAAAAAGTACACTTGTAAATAATTTATGTGGCTCGGCTAGGGCTGTAACTGGCAACAAACCTGGCGTAACAAAAGGCAAACAATGGGTTAAACTTTCAAATAATATTGAAATTTTAGACACGCCTGGAACGCTTTGGCCAAATCTGGAAGTGGAAGAAACAGCGTTGCAACTTGCTTATATCGGTTCAATAAAAGACGATGTTTTGCAAATTGAAGAACTTGTTTTGAGTTTAATTTCGGACTTGCAAAAGTTATATCCAAGTTTGCTTGAAGAAAAATATCAAATTGAAGATTTACAAAACAAAACTCCAATAGAACTTTTAGATGAAATCGCCGAAAAGAAAAAATGTTTGCTTAAAGGCGGTGAGATAGACTACGAAAGAGCCGCGAAAGCAATTTTGGACGATTTTAGAAAAAACAGAATTGGAAAAATAACTTTTTAGGGGTAATTTTGAAACAATTTAATTTTATTAAAGGTAGAAAAAACGAAGCACTTGCAGAAAAATATCTCAAAAAGAAAGGATATAAAATAATTGAGCGAAATTATTCCAATCATATAGGCGAAATAGATTTAATTGCAACCGATAAAGATATTTTGGTGTTCGTTGAAGTGAAATTTAGACAAACAGATAAATTTGGTTTGCCTAGGGAAGCGGTTGGAATTTATAAGCAAAATCATATTAAAAAAGCCGCCACATTATATCTTCAACAAAATCATTTGTTTGACAAACAAATTCGCTTTGATGTTGTGGATATTTTGGGTGACGAAATAACACATATAGAAAACGCTTTTTAATTTAAAAAAAGTTAAAAAACTTTGCCAAAAACACTTGCAATGTGACGCAATATATGATATATTATCGTCAGACTTCGGGTGTTCCGCTGTCTTTTTTGTCGGATAAGAACGCTTAGTAATATAGGAGGAATAAGTCATGAATATGGTAGACATCATTGAAAGCGAAAACTTAAAAAAAGATGTTCCAGAATTTAATATTGGAGACACTGTTAAAGTTTTTGTAAAAATCAAAGAAGGTGACAAAGAAAGAATTCAAGCATACGAAGGTGTTGTTATTGCTAGAAAAAATGGCAGTGTTAGAGAAACTTTCACAGTTAGAAGAATTTCTTATGGCGTTGGAGTTGAAAGAACATTCCCAATTCATTCACCACTTATCGACCATGTTGAAGTTACAAGACAAGGTAAAACAAGACGTGCAAAATTGTATTACATTCGTAACCTCACAGGCAAGGCTGCAAAAGTTAAACAAGCAGAATAATAGAAATCCAAGCAAACGCTTGGATTTTTTTATGCTTAATTTAAAATGGTTTAAATAAAAAAACTGCAAAATTGCAGTTTTTTTGTTAATTATCTTGATTTTGATTTTTCTTTTGACTGTTTTCTAAACACATTTGGTTAATTTTGTCTGAAACGGACATTTCTTGGTCAATATAATAATCTAGTTGATTATTTGTTGCTTTGTTGATTGCTTTTAAAGCATATTCAACTTGCCTTGTATCTTTGATTTGTTCTTCAAAAGGAAGTTCTACATAAGAAACAAAATTTTCAATTCCCCAAATATTGTTTAATCTTTCTTTTGTAGTTATGTTAAGTAAATTTTTAAGCAACATTGATGGATCTTTCATTCCTCCGACTTCGCCTTTTATGTATTTTACATCGTCGTTAGAAAGTGTTCCATTCATATATGCAACATCTGTATCAATTCCGAACTCGCCAGCAATTTGTCTTGCAACCCACCATTTGTGAATTGAAATGCTTATTGCAGGTAAATAACGAGAAATTGATAAGTTTGCTTCTTCGCAATTATTAAGATGGTCTAAAACTACTTTTGCTGCTTCTAAATTTTCTTGTTTCCAAGATGGAGGAAGAAAATCCCAACCTTTGATAGCACTATCAACAAAATATTTTGATTTTCCGTCTTCTGAAATTTCTCTTTTATACAAAGGATTTCCGTTTTTATCTGTATTTACGCTGTAACCTTCTTCATTAAATTGAATATTTTCGAAAAATTCTTTATCAAGGCTTGCATTTTTACTTGCTCTAAATCTTCCGTGGTCTGCGCCATCTGTTTCAAGACCAAATTTGCCTTCAATTGTGTCTTTATACCAGCCTTCATAATGAAAACTATAAGCAATGTGGTTTAAAAGTGCTTCCTCAGAAATTTTTCCTTTTTCAATTAGTTCTTTTAATTTCTCCATAATTATCTCCTTTTTTTATTTTACAATTATATTATATAACATATTTAGATGTGTGTCAAGACCTACTCTTTGACGGTTTCGCTTGCGGTTTTGGAGTAGGCACGAACAAGTCCGCCAGCACCAAGTTTTATGCCACCGAAATATCTTATAACAACTAGCAAACAATTTTGCTTATCTTGTTTTTGCAAAACATTCAAAATTGGTTTGCCTGCTGTTCCAGACGGCTCGCCATCATCAAACGCCTTTTCACTAAAAGGGTGTAAAATTCGATAAGCATAACAAATGTGTGTTGCTTTTTTATGTTCTTTTTTTAGTTCTTGCAAAATATTGGAGATTTCTTCCTGCGAAGAAACATCGAAAAGTTGTCCAATAAATTTTGATTTCTTAATTTCAATTATCATATTTACATATTAACATATTTTAAAAAATTGTTAAAATTAATAAATACAATTTGACAATTATATGTAAAAAGTGATAAACTTTGGCAGTTAAAGGAAAGAGTATGATTACAAGTAAAGAATTAAGAAAAAAATGGTTAGATTTTTATGAAAAACGCGGACATGTTAATATTGGTGCGGTTTCGCTTTTGGGCGATGGCACAACAGGTGTTATGTTCAATGTTGCTGGTATGCAACCTTTGATGCCTTATCTGCTCGGTAAAAAACACCCAGCAGGTAAAAGACTTTGCAATGTTCAAGGCTGCATCAGAACAATAGATATTGACGATATCGGCGATTCATCTCACTGCTCATTCTTTGAAATGATGGGAAATTGGAGTTTGGGAGATTATTTTAAAAAGGAAAAAACCGCTTGGTCGTTTGAATTTTTAACAAAAGAACTTGGATTTGATAAAAATAAAATCTGCGCAACAGTTTTTGCTGGTGATGAAAATGCTCCAAGAGATGAAGAAACAGCAAGGCTTTTGCAAGAAGTTGGCGTTAAAAAAGAAAATATTTTTTATCTTCCAAAGTCAGATAACTGGTGGGAACTTGAAGGCACAGTTGGAACACCATGTGGACCAGATAACGAATGGTTCTATCCAAGGCACGATAACCCTTGCAGCGAACATTGCGATGTAACTTGCGATTGTGGTCGCTGGGTTGAAATTGGCAACGATGTTTATATGCAATACAAAAAACTTGAAGGCAATAAATATGTTGAACTTGAAAACAAAAATGTTGACACAGGTTTTGGCTTTGAAAGGCTTTTGATGTATGTAAATGGCCTTACAGATATGTATAAAACTGACTTATTCAAAGATGTTATTGAATATTTGCAACAAGAAAGTCAAATTGATTACGAAAGAAATGCAGAAGCAAGAAAAGCGATGAGAATTATTGCTGACCACATCAGAACATCAGTAATGCTTATTGGCGATAAAAATGGTATTGTTCCATCAAATGTTGGTGCAGGATACATTTTAAGAAGATTGATGCGTAGAGCAATCAGATACGCAAGGCAACTTAATTTGAGTGAAGAAAGTTTAAATAATGTTGCTAAAATATATATAGAAAAAGTGTATAACGAAGCATATCCATTGTTACTAGAAAAAGAAGAATACATTTTGAGCGAAATTTCAAAAGAAGTTGCAAAATTCTCAAAAGTTGTTGATGACGGTATCAAAGAATTTGAAAAAGTTATTTCTGGGCTAGAAAGGAAAAATCAGTTCATGGCTCAAAAAGATCCAAACTTTGTGGAAGATAAAACAATAACTGGCAAAGCAGCATTTAGATTGTATGACACTTTTGGTTTCCCAATAGAAATGACAAAAGAACTTGCAAGAGAAAAGGGCTATGTTGTTGACGAAAAAGGTTTTAACGAAGCGTTTAAACATCACCAAGAAGTTTCAAAACAAAGTGAAAAAGGTGAGTTTAAGGGCGGACTTGCAGACAGTTCTTATGAATGTACAAGATTGCACACAGCAACCCATTTACTTTTGGCAGCGCTTAGAAAAATGTTTGGTAATGATGTTCATCAATGCGGATCAAACATCACACCAGAGCGTTTGAGATTTGATTTCAATATTGACAGAAAACTCACACCAGAAGAACTTGCAGCGATTGAAAACGAAGTTAACAACAATATTAAAAAGGCAATAGATGTTGAGTTCTACGAACTACCAATTGAAAAAGCAAAAGAAATGGGCGCAACTGGAATATTTGATGACAAATATGGTGAAGTTGTAAAAGTTTATAAAATTGGCGATGTAAGCATAGAAATGTGCGGTGGCCCACATGTTAAAAACACATCAGAACTTAACAAATTTAAAATTGTTAAGGAAGAAAGTTCTTCGGCAGGCGTTAGAAGAATTAAAGCGGTTTTAGAATAAAAATTTAAAATTTCAAGAAAATATATAAAAAAGAAGGTAAAAATATGAAAAAATTCACAAAAAATTCAACTATTGGCGATGTTTTAGATGTAAACGAAGATAACGCAGTTATTTTGCAAGGTTTTGGAATGCACTGCTTTGGTTGCCCAATGAGCCAAATGGAAACACTTGAAGAAGCAAGCGAAGTTCACGGATTTGACCTCAACTTGCTTTTAGAAAAATTGAATAATCAAAACAAATAAGCCAATATCTCTCTTAAAAAGGCCTTGCTATTTTGCAAGGCTTTTTTAACACATTTTTATATAAATTCATATATAAAGCAGAGGCAAAATTTGGCTGATTTAAAAGTTAAAAAGAAATATCCGCTTATAAAAAATCTTTGCAAGAACTCATATTATTGTGGAATTTTGCAAAATTTATTTGCTGGAAATGAAAGCGAATGCGTGATGCTTATGCAAATAAAATATCAAATCAGTGTTTTGAGTGAATTTTATGAAAACTATGCTGAGATTTTAAGAAATATTTGCGCAAGTGACCTATTGCATGAAGAACTTTTGTCGCACGCGATTTTGATGTGTGGGGGCGACCCAATTTACGCGAATGCTCAAAACAAATGGCTCGGCGGCAGGCAAGTTGATTATGTGAAAGATGTAAAGCAAATAATATCTTACGATATTGAACTTAAAGAAAAAATAATTTTAGATTACAAAATTGCCATTGCCAAGATTGAAAATTTTGAAATTAAATCGCTGCTTGCAAGCATTTTGCAAGATGAAGAAAGTCATTTAAGACAACTAAAAAGTATAAAATAAAAAAACTCGCTAATTGCGAGTTTTTTATTTCCAGTTAACTTCAATCAATCTATCTGGGTCAAAGAATGATATGTTTGGACATTGTTTTCTATGAACAACTATGCCTTGTCCGTGTGATACAAACCCAACAATATCATCGCCTTTGATAGGGCAACAACATTTTGCAAACTTAATTAACAAATTGTTAACGCCTTTAACATTTACAGAACTTTCGTGTGGATTGTAGTTTTCTGATGGTTCGTGAATTATAATTTCTTTCTTGGCGTTCTTTTCGATGTCTGCTTCATAAATATGAACAAGTTTACCAGCAACAATCTTTGCAGATGACGAACCATAACCAATGCTTGCGAAAATTTCGTCAACAGTTGAAAAACAACTTTTTTCAAGAAGTGTTTCAAAATATTTTTTATCTGTTATTTTGCTGACGGAATATCCGGCGTTTTTGATAGCCTGTTCAAGCATCATTTTACCTGCTTTGATATTTTCGTCCTTCATTTCCTTGCGGAAAAATTGCAAAATTTTGTTTCTCGCAGCAGGTGTTTTTATTATTTTCAACCAGTCCCTTGATGGTCCTTTTGAATTTGGGTTGGTTATGATTTCAACGATGTCGCCATTTTCAAGCGGTTTTGTAATTGGCTGCATTTTGCCGTTTACTTTTGCGCCTATACACTTATTTCCAACATCAGAATGAATAGCGTAAGCAAAATCAATAGCGGTGGATTCAGCAGGCAAGTGCAAAACTTTGCCTTTTGGAGTTTGAACAAAGATTTCGCCATCATAAATGTCCACCTTCAAACTTTCAATAAGTTCTTCACTGGTCATTTGCTTTTCTTTTTCCATTATTTCCCTGATCCAGCCAAGACGCTCGTCAAGAGAATCAAGTTTTGTGCGCTTTTCTTTATACATCCAGTGTGCGGCGATACCAAATTCTGCGCATCTGTGCATTTCTTTCGTTCTGATTTGAATTTCAACAGGCACGCCTTCAAACATGACAGTTGTATGTAAAGATTGATAGCCGTTTGATTTTGGTATTGCGATATAATCTTTAAATCTATTTTGAAGTGGTGTTACTTGGCTGTTGATTTTGCCGAGAAGGGCATAACAATCTTCAACACTATTTAAAATCGCACGAACAGCAACAAGGTCGTAAATTTTATCTAAATTGCCGTTTTTTTGCTTCAATTTTTTATAAATACTGAAAATGTGCTTTTTTCTGCCCATAACTTCGCCGTTAATGCCAAGTTCTTTCATGTATTTTCTAACTTCGTCTTTTAAGTGATTAACGATTACTTCGCGCTCTTTATATTTCTTTTCAACTGCTGAACTTATTTTTTCATATTGCTCTGGATATAAATTTTTAAAAGCCAAATCTTCAAGTTCGCTTTTGATGCTTGAAAGACCAAGTCTGCTTGCAAGTGGAGCAAAAAGTTCAAGCGTCTGTTTGCTTTTTAGTTTTGTTTGCTCTTCAAGCGTTTTATCTTTTGAAATAACTTGAAGTTCTGCAAGCACAAAGCAAAGTTTAACAATGATAACGCGAATGTCTTTTGCCAATGCAAAGAACATTTTTCTTATATTTTCCGCTTCTTCTTGTTCGTTTTGATAGTCTATTTCAATAAGTTTTTTTAATGAGTGCAAAAAATTTAAAACATCTTCGCCATAAACTTGTTTGATATTGTTTTTAAATTCAGCACGAATTTTTTCAAGTTCTTTAACTTTTGCTTCTTCAATATTGCCAAGAGCCATGTCCATTTTATTTACAACGCCCACTTTGCAATATGGATAGTATAAAATAGAAGACAACAAACAAGTTTCGTCTAAGTTCATTGTTTTTAAAATATTCATAGCGTTTGTAGTTATATTTTTTTCAAGGTCAGAATATAACTTTTCGCTAAATTCGTTTGCAAGTTTTAATTTGTCTTCCATAATAAAAACCTCTCGCTTACAACTATATAATATTTAAAACGGCGATTTTTTCAAAATGTTTTTAAAGTTTTATTTCAATATTTGAAATACTATGTTACAATAAACTCATGAGAATAATTGCAGGAAAATATAAGAATAAAAAAATCGAATTTGTATTTGAAGAAAAAACAAGGCCAACGGCAGATATGGTTAGACAAGCGCTTTTCACAAAACTTCAATTTGAATTTCCAATGGATAATTGTTTAGACTTGTTCGCTGGCAGTGGTTCGCTTGGGCTTGAAGCACTGTCAAGAGATGCAAATCATGTCTATTTTGTTGAGAACAATCGCCAAAATGTTAAAGTGGTTGAAAATAATTTGAAAGATTTTAAAATTGAATACGATATGAACTCGTACAGTACGGATAAAAGTGCCAGTTTAATTTTTAATGATTATTTAGTTGCACTTAATAGATTTGACATCAAGTTTAATTTGATTATGATAGACCCACCTTACGCGAGTGACTTTTACGAAAAGGCATTGCAAGTCATATTTGAAAGAAATTTGCTGGAAGATGACGGATACATTGTTTTGGAGCATGACGAAAATAGGAAATTTGGAAATTTACCTTTTGAAATTGTAAGTCAAAAAAAATATGGTAGGAAATGCCTAACTTACCTGCAAAAAGGGCAGTTATAGCCATTGAAAGATAGTCAAAAGGCACAAAAAAGCGTAGAAAAAGTTGTTTAAAGGTCACAAATGTAAATTGTGTAAACCTAACAAATTTGAAAAAAATGGTCAAAAAGTCTAGACAAAATCATTTTTGATAGTGTATAATATTGCCAGAAAGTAGCAATCTAAAAAAGGAGGAAATAATTTTGAAAGTTGAAAAACCTGGTGACCTTCCTTTTGATGTTTCGCAAGAAACGCTTGATTTATGGACAATATTTACTTCATGCCCTATCGAAAGGGGCAAGATTAGCGTTTACAACGCATTTTCAAAGGCGAGAGAAAGGGCTTATACTAATTTAAACAATAAAATAAAATTGTCAGAACACGATAAAGGAATGGATATGTAAAATAGCAAATTAAATTTGCTATTTTTTTATTTTGATATATAATATCTATATGGCAGATATAGTAGTTAAAGGCATAGTTTTGGGCGGATTAAATTATAAGGAGAAAGATAAACTCCTTCATGTTTTTACGCTTGAAAAAGGGCTGATAACTTGTAAACTTGTTGGCGTGCTTTCGGCTAACGCAAAACTAAAAAATGTGAAAGAACCATTTTGTTTTGCGGAGTTTAATTTGAATTATAAACAGTCAAATCAAGATAGCGTTATATACACAGTTACATCGGCAAATATAATTGAAAGTTTTTACAATATTGTCTCAGATTTAGACAAGTTTTATGCCGGTTGCGCAATATTAGAAATTATAAAAAAAGTCGCGCCTGTGGAAAGTGCAAACGAGCCGCTTTTTATTGAAAGTTTAAAGGCGTTAAAAGCAATCGCTTTTGAAGATGTTGCCCCAGAAGTCGTTTTAGTTAAGTTTTTAATATCAATATTTGAAGCAATGGGCTATGCTTTGTCGCTTGATAAATGTGCAGTATGTGGAGATAACTTTGTTGGGAAAAGGTACTTCAATATGGACAGCGGCGAAATTGTTTGTTTTTCGTGCAGAAGTTTTAATTGGCAAGAAATTTCAAATCTTACGCACGCATGTTTAAGGCTTATTTCAAACACAGATTATGACAAATTGCACAATTTAAAATTAAAAAAAGAAGGCATAGAAACTTTACAAAAAAGTACCGTTGCTGTTTTTGG
>CALBYO010000049.1 GCA_937889705.1 uncultured Bacillota bacterium
TGAATTCATAACATAAATATTTCTATGACCGCTTTCAAAAAGTGAATATTCGATAGTAATATTTTTACTATTTGTACGCGTTTCAATTTGAGCACCTTTGCCTTCAAGAACCATAATTGATTCGCCCGCTTTGAAGTTGTAACTTCTCATGTGAACATTTCTGATTAATGTGTTTGAGCCAACTTGAATACATGAATTGCCTTTGTCTTCACCAGTTCCGAAGTTTATCAAATGCCCATTACCATACAATGTCTTTCCATCGGCAATTTTTGTTGTTCCTGTGCCTTTCATGTTTAAGTCAACTTGCAAAATTCCTGTCTTATAGAATGGAGTGTATATTCCGTTGACTTCTTCAAAATCTGTTTTACGGTCTGCTGCAAACAATGTAAATTCTTCTTCGCTGTAAATGTTCATACCTTCAATGAAAGTGTAGGTGTATGAATCGTAAATATATTTTGTTGGGTCATTTCCAATTTGTTTTTTAGGATAAATACTGATTGTGACTTTACCTGGTTTTAAGATTGTTACAATACCTGTTGATGAAACGGTTGCGATTGTTTCATCGCTTGAACGATAATCAAGTTGTGGCATAGATTGTGCGTTGTGTAGCAAAGTGAAACTTAGTTGGAAATATGTCATTGTTTTTTGTAATTTTGTGCCATTTTCCATATAAATTTCTGTGAAATGAGTGCCATACACGTGCTCTTCGGCAATGCCTAATTTGTCGTTTGAAGCGTCATCGTCCATGTTGATATCGGTGATAATCGCATAGATGCTTATTTGTTTTGTTACATAAATATCGTATTTTGCAATTCTAGCACAAACTTCAATAACGCCTTCAAGTTTTTTAGGAGTGATTAAACCAGTTTGTGAAATACTTGCAAATTCTGAACCAGAAATAATTGACCATTCAACTGTTTCGTTAGCAATGTTTTCTGGTGAAACGATAACTGAAAGTTGTAAAGTTTTGCCAATGAAAACATAGTCAGGGGAGTTATCAAATTCAATCGTTTTAATTCCTCGTGAGAAGGTGATTTTGATTATTTTTGAAACATTTGAATATTCGTTTTTGATTTCAACTTCGATGTCGCCTTCGTCAGTAAATGTGACAATGCCGAGTTCGTTAATTGTTGCGATAGAAGCATTTTTTGTTATTGTGTATTTTAAAACTGGGCTTGTTGCATCTGCTGGGTAGATTGAAGCGTTCAAAGAAAATCTATCTTTTGATGTTTTGATTTCGTCTACGACTTCGATTGAAGTTGCTTTTTTAATAACGATAATTTCCAAAATTTCGCTACTTTCTTTGCCTGCAACTGAAATTTTAAATCTTGCTTTTCCGCCTTTGCGAGCGTAGATTGTGTTATCAATGATTTCGCAAACGGCATCGCCAACGCAGTTTGGAGAGTTCAAAAGCAATGTTAATGAAATGTCTTTTTCCATTAAGTCGGAAGGTAAAACATTTTTTGGATTGATTGTAAGTGATGTGTCTGCTAGTAATTCAATAGTTCTAACATTTGCTGAAACTGTTCCTGTTATATTGTCTAATTCAAAAGAGATCGCTGTTTTTGTGTGTCTGATAGACAAAGTTTTTGTAATTCCGTTAATCACGGCAGTGATTTTAACAATTCCTTCGTTTTTAAATACAACTTTGTTTCCAACAATTTCTGCTATGTTGTTGTCATCAATAGTGATTGACCTTGAAGTGATTGTTGCGTCAAAAGGTGATGTTAAAATTGAAAATTCAATTTCTTCTCTGCTTGTTACATAATAATTTTGATAAATGTCTAAGTTATCAACCAATTCTATATCAACTGTATTTAGCGACCTTTCAACTTCAATTTCGCAAGTTTTTGCGATTTCTGAGCCGTCTTCAAGAACAACATAAACCTTAATAACTGCAATGCCGCCATGTTCTGCTGTTATTGAGCCATTATTAAGTGTAATTACATTGTAACCTGTATAACCATTGTTGATTTCTGAATAAATAATTTCATATCTAAAAGTTGGTCTTGTTGCATCTGCTGGGAAGATTGAGTTTGCTGATAAAATTCTCATTTCGCCAACAACCAAGTTCAATTTTGTGAAGTTCAATGTGAAGTCTGAAATTTCG
>CALBYO010000050.1 GCA_937889705.1 uncultured Bacillota bacterium
GCATAATACACAACATATTGTGGTGTTACGCAAATAATGCACACAATTATTGTAGTTTTTTCTCGTTAATTGTACCGTCTAATTGTTGCTCAATTTTTACGATTTTGCCCTTCACATTATCAAGTTCTTGCATACATTTCAAAATCAATTCTGCACCTTCTTCGTATAGTTTTTCAGATTCTGAAATTGGCAAATTTTCATTTTCCATTTTTTCTGCAATTTCATTCAATCTTTCTTCCCATTGTTCAAATTCTTTTTTTTCTTCCATTTCAATATCCCCTTTCTTCAATTTTAAAAATCTTAATCCTAAGCGATTTTTGTTTTTGGCACGAACAAATATTCGTTTTTAATTTTTATTAATTTTTTCAATTTTGGAAATTATATTTCCACCCTTCAAAATTATCTTTATTTCGTCTTCAATTTTTAAATCATCAATTTTTGCGCTCTTATTATTTTTTTCTATAAAAGCATAGCCTTTGTTTAAAAGTTCATTTGGATTATGTTTTTCAAGCGTTTTTTGAATTAATGCAAGTTGATATTCTTTTTCTCTCAACTTTGAACGCAAACAATCTTTAAATAAATCTTTTGTATCTTCTAAAAAGTTATATTTATCCAAAATTTGCTGTTTAATGTAATTTTGTATATATTCAAAATTATTAAGCAAAGCAATCTTTCTATCATTTTTAGGCGTTGTCAAAAGTTCTGCCGCAGCTGACGGCGTTGGCGCACGCAAATCTGAAACAAAATCAATAATCGTATAATCTGTTTCATGTCCAACCGCAGATAAAATCGGCTTTTTACAATCGCAAACCACCCTTGCCATTTTCTCAGAATTAAAAGCGTTTAGATCTTCAAAAGATCCACCACCACGTGCAACCACGATAACATCAACATCATAATTATCCAAAAACTTAATACCGCTTATAATTTCGCTTTCGGCATAAACCCCTTGAACACTTGAAGGATACAAGACAATGTCCACACTATCGTCCCTACGAGTAACAATATTTATAATATCTCGAATGACCGCGCCAGTTTCACTTGTTACCACGCCAATTCTTTTTATATTTTTAGGTATTGGCTTTTTCCTGCCTAAATCAAATAGGCCTTCGCTTTCCAATTTCGCTTTTGTTTCCAAGAATTTTTTGTAAAGTTCACCCATTCCGTAAGGTTTGGTTTTAATGACATTAAAATTTAACTTACCGCCCTTTGAATAGTAATTTGGCGTGCCTGCGGCTATAATTTTGTCGCCATTATTAAGTTCTTCCAACACGCCAAAATAGACGCATGGAATTAATGCGTCATCGTCTTTTAAATTAAAATAGGCATTTCCACGCAAAATGGAAAGCCCACTTATTTCACCATAAACTGATATATTATGAAGAAGTTCTTCGCTTTCAAAAATGCTTTTTATATAGCCGCATAATTTTGAAACCGAAATTGCATTGTCTTGCATTATCACTCCTTTTAAACCATTGCCCTTAAAATGCCATTCAAAAATTTTGGACTATTGTCTGTTGAATATTTTTTGCTAAGTTCAAGAATTTCATTTACAACGATTGGCGCAGGCGTTTTTTTGTAATATTTGATTTCTGTTAAAGCGAGTTTCAAAAGTGCCATATCAACTTTATACACTCTGTTGAGTTCATATCCTTGCAATTTTACAGAGATTTCATCTTCTATTTCAACGCTATTTTCTTGATATAAATCAAAAATTTCACTCGCAAATTTCTTTTCTTCATCAGTCAAATTTAGCCCTTCCAAATCTGACATAAAAGAAAGTTCAACATCAATTTGACTATTGAACTCACTTTCAAATATTAACTTAAATGCTAACTCTCTTGCATCTCTTCTCATGTCTACACTCTCTTATTTTACGCAGTTACAGGTTGTTCATTCGTTTCAAAATCTACGCCCATAACATGAACATTTACTTTTGTTGTTTTCATATCAACCATAGCAGCGATACCGTTTTTGATGTTCTCTTGGATTTTATAAGCGATGTCTGGCACGCTATATCCATAATAAATTCTGATATAAACATCAACTGACAACGAACCATTTGGGTTAAACCTGATTGAAACGCCTTCATGATTGTTTCTTGTAAAGAAGTTTGCAACTTTTGCTTTGAAAGAAGATGTTAGACCGCTAACGCCGCAAATTTCTTTTGTTGCAAGATTGATAATTGACAAAAGAATGCTTCTGTTACAAGTTATTTTGCCCTTATTTTTAACAATTAAATCTCTTTCTTGGCCCATTAAAACTCCTATACGCTTAAAAGTTTGCAGGTTTTGCAAACTTTTTGTTTATATTATTTTAACCTAATTTTTAAAAATAAGCAAGTGTTTTTATTAAACTTTAAGCGGCAGGAATAATTTTGATATTGTCAAGGCTTCTTCCTGTTTGTTCTTGAACAATTTTGCCAATCTTTGCTAGTTCTCCGGCTGACAATTCGTTGGCCTTTACAATAACATTTACATTTTCGTTTGTTGTTGTTAAAACAACATCTTCAAAGCCTGCACTTTTCAATAAACCTTCCACAACAAGCTCTTTTTCCATAGCATCTATAAGTTCTTGTCTGCTCTTTGCAGCCATTGCTTTTGCTTCCTCAGAAGAATCAGCACTTGCGATAATGCTATCATAATACATGATTGCCGTTTCCCTTGAACTTTGTCTGTCCGCCCTATATCCAGCGTAGAAATCTGTTGTTGTGTTTGTTGTTGATGTAGTCGTTGTAACATTGTTATTCAATGCAATGTTAAGATAACCTGTAACAACAAGCAATGCAACCATAACAACTAAAATAATGATTTTTTTCTTTTTGCTTAACATAATATTCTCCTTTTAAATTTATTTTCCAACCAAGACTTCTATGTTCGCGATTGGAACTTCTAAAACCGCTTGAACCGCTTTTATGATTTCAAGTTTTACTTTTGTATCTCTTGCTCCGCTTGCCACAACAACAACCCCGCTTATCTTGGGCAGAACTTCCTTCACAAGCAGTCCTTGATTGTTTTTAACATAAGGAGAACTTGTTGAAGTTGTGGTTGATGTTGTTGAACCAGAACTCGTGTTTGTGTTCGTTTTTGTTTCATCGTTTGTTGCGTAAATGTATTCAGTGCCACTTTCAAAGGTTATCATAGTTGAAACATTGCCCGCACCTTCGATATTTGCTAATACATTTGCTAGTTTATTTTCTAAGAACTCGGAATATTCCGAAATTGACGTAATTGATTGTGTCGAAGTTTGTTTAGTTATGCCATTTGATGAAAGCGAGGAAATGTAAATTAAAAGAATGATTGCTCCCAAGACGACTGCAATTATAAGTTCAATATGCTTGACACCTTTTAGTTTTTGAAAAAACTTGCCGCCAAAAAGACTTACACCCTTTTTTTCAGTTTGATTTTTTTCGTTTTTTACTTCTTCTTTATTTTCCATAAATTTTCCTTTTAAATTATTCAATTACGATGTCAGATTTGTTGACGCTAACATATTTTAAAACACTATTTATAACTACTTCGTTAGTATTTTTATGCTCGGCTTTTTTAGTTATCACTAATTCCGATAAATCGACAAAAACGGCGTCAATAGTCATGTCTGTTGTAAAAATGTTGGCGTTAATTTTGACTTTAACTTTTTCAAGACCTTCGTCAGATAAATCACCTTCTATCATCTCCTCAATTTTTTCAAGTCTGTCACGATTGATTTGATAAACAAAGTCTTCTTGAATGATAATTGCGTTCTCTTCAAAGATGTCGTCCACTCTGAAATCGCTTCCAAATATTTTTGGGAGTGGCGTGATTATAACCATAACCACCACAAAAGCAAACACGCCCTTTACATACTTTTTTGTCTGTCCATTTGGCAAAATAAGTTCAACTAAAACGCCAATGACACTTATTCCCGCAATAGACAAGATCCACGCCGATATCGAACTCATTTTGACCTCCTTTTAAACAAAATTAGCCGTGCACATAATCAATCCAACCGTTATCAAATACATGAAAGCAACGCCTAAAATCATCACAATTAGCATTGACAAACTTTTTGACACTGAGTAAATAAAATCAGAAATTCTTGCGTCTGTTAAAGGCTCCAAAATTGCCGCAGCAAGTTTTAAGACCAGTATGAAAACCACAATTTTAACAATAGGCGAAATTATGGTTGAGAACATAAGCAATAAACCGCTTGCACCAATAGCATTTTTAATCAAAACGCTGGACGCCATTATCACATCAAAGCCTTCGGAAAGATAGCCACCAAGAATTGGAACATAAGAACGAATAGCATATTTTGCGGTTCGGATTGAAACCCCGTCATAGGTGCTTGCAGTTATGCCTTGTATTGACAAAAACGCCATGAAAACAGTGAAAATTCCGCCAATAATCCATTTAAAAGTCGACTGAAAAAACTTTGTAAATTTTTCAAGTTTGACAGTTGATGTCAGGTTTGAAATGATTGTAAAAACAATAGAAAAAATGAAAATCGGCATCAAAACGCTTGTAAAAATGTGCATAATCGCGCTGGACAAAAGTGCGACCGCTGGTTGATAAATAGATACGCTCATCGTGCCGCCAATCGCGGTCATAATAGTTAGCAGCAAAGGAAAAACAACTTCCATTTGGCTTCTAAGTCCATTTATCGTTTTACCAGTCATTTGTATTAAATTTACAACCGCGGTCATAACTATTGAAATCACCACACCATAGCAGACGAAATGAATGATGTCGCCAACGCCCTTACCACTGCTATCGCTTTTTAAATTGGACAAAAAACCGCATATAATTGAAATTATAATTATGCTAGCCAGTAAAGGCACAAAGGCCAAAACATCATCAAATATAAGGTTAATAATTGCCTTAAAAATTGATTGTTGCCCGTCAGCAAATTCGCCAGAAACAATCTTTTTAACCTTGTCACCAAAACTGCTAACTCCAAATACTTCTAGTTGGTCGTCACCAAGCCCTTTCAGCACGCTTTCAATTTGCGCCAAGTCCAAATTTTCAAGTTGAGAATATATTGTTTCTTCAAGTTCGGCCTGCAAATTTTCGGTGTCGTTATCTTCCGCCAAAACAATATAATTTGGCTTTAAATAACTGACGAACACGCAAAACACAAACAAAAAAATCAGAATTTTTTTGATAACATCTTTGCTAAAAAAAGTTTTGCCTTGATAAAACGCTATTTTAGATAATTGCTTAAATGTGGTCATGGCAACAACCCCGATATGATGTCAATCAAATTTGTAACGATTGGTATTGCCGACACCAAAATCAAAATTTTGCCGGCAAGCAGAATTTTATTTGCAATACTTGTTGAGCCAGCATCTACGCATAAGTTTGCCGAAAATTCGGTTATGTAACCCACTCCGATAATCTTTAAAACTGCCGCAAAAATGCCAGTTGAAAGCCCACTTTTTTGAGTTAGAGAACTGAACACGGATAAAATACTTGTCACGCTATCGACAAGCATCAAAAGCATTATTACGCCACCAGCAACACCAACAATAATTGCAATTTCAGGCTTAACCTGTTTTACAATTAACGCTGTTACAGCAGTTGCAAGTCCAACTCCAATAATTCTGAAAATATCCAAGATTGCTCCTTAACTTAAAGATTAAACATCGTTCGCACAGTGGAAAAAAGTTCGTTTATCAGATTCAGCACCATAATCAGCACAATAACAAGCCCGGCAAGCGTTGTTAGCGTTGCAATTTCTTCCTTGTTGGAATGTTTTAATACTTGATTAACAACTGCCGTTAAAATGCCTATCGCCGCTATTTTGAATATAATTTCAACACCCATTTCAACTCCTTTTAAATAAGCAATATCGCAACTAAAATTCCAAACATCAACCCTAGTTTTATGTATAGCGAACTATACTTTTTGTTTTCGCTTTCTGCCGATGTGCACATACTTTCAAACTTCTGCTTAAAATGCTCAATTTCCAAAATTTGGTTTTCGGCATCATATCTTCCTAAGCTCTTAAAAAACAAAAAAATTGTTTGTTTTTCATCGTCTGATAAAAAGTTGTTTTTCTTAAATAATTGCTCAGTAGCTAAAACTTTTGCATCGCTGTTCAGATAGTTCAAATAGCCGTTTAGAACGCTTTTAAAATCGCTACTATAACTATTAATTGAACTTTTAATAATCTCTTTTAAGTTGTTTTTTGCAAAGTTTATTTCAACAATCAACTTGTTTGAAAATGAGTGACAATCGCGAAAAATTTTAAGCCTTTTTCGATAATATGAAGAAAGCCCATAACCTATGTAGGTGCAACAAGTGATAATTAAACACAGCAGCAAAATTTTCAATTTTTTCTCCCAATTTATAAAATTCGCTCTAAATTTTCATCAAAAATACCTTCGTAAGTTCCTGGGCCTTCACGCGTCGATAGGACAATAAATCTTGTAAAGAATTTATCTTTTAAAAGCCTTTCAAAATCAGGCTTTTTCTTTAAATCTGATAGGCTCGCAGCGTGGATTGACGCCATAACATTAACGCCACAATTTCCAGCGTGATAAATGGCATCAATATCTTCTTTTGAACCGATTTCGTCTGTCAAAATCAAGTTCGGACTAAGTGCACGAATACCAAAGTTAATTCCAAGCGGTTTTGGCATAAAAGACAAAACATCGCAGAAATTGGACTCTATCAAACTTTCGCCCTTTTCGTTTATATTTGCAATCTCTCCGCGCTCGTCCAAGACAAGCACATTTGCTGAAAAATTACGTTGAGAAAGTTGACTTACAAAGTCTTTTAAAAATGTAGTTTTACCTGCGCCTGGTGGCGAAATTATAAGCGTATTATTAAGCCTTCGATTTTCCACAATGTGTTTAAACGCCAATAGCGAGCAATCTTTCACAAGGTGCGGAACTCTTATGTTCAAAGAAACAAAATTTTTGATTGTTTTAAGTTTATCATTTTCAAAAACCGCAGTCCCACCAAGTCCAATTCTGTATCCCCCACCAACTGTTAGAAATCCGTTTTTTATTTGTTCATTGACGGCATAAATTGAACATTCGCTCGCCCTAAAAACAATTTCTTCAAGGCTCTCCTTATCACAAATCAATGCATCTTGAAGATTGGTAGAAATTCCGTTTTCGCTTAAAAAGTATGCCATTCCACCGAGATAAACTATGACAGGTTTAAAAGCCCTGAACCTAATCTCGTTGAGTTGTTTGAAATTGATTTTGTTGAGTGCATTTAAAAATGGCTGTGGGATAAATTTCTCAAACATAGTTCTCCCCTTTGCCATAATATATTGAGTGCAGACAATAAAAAATCGCGCGAAATTCCACGCAATTTGTAATTAAATAAAAGATAAAAAATTAAACTTTTTTATAGAAATAAATCGACAACACAAGCGACAGAGCAACACCAAAAATAACAAGATATCCAAGTCCAAGTTGAACGCTTGCAGGCTGAACAGGATAGGAAGAATTAAATTTTATCGCGTCCAAAACAATACCAATCAAAAACAAAGAAAACGCGTTTGCAATCTTGTTTGAGAGCGTCATAATGCCCGAATAAGTGGCTGTTTTGTCCTTGCCAATAAGTTCTTTATCAGATGCCAAAATATCACTAAATATGGATATCGGAAGCGTATACAAAACGCCTGTTCCAAACCCCGCAAATGCAATCAATGGCAGAGTTATAAAAAACAATAATGTTGTTGAAAACATATCCCTT
>CALBYO010000051.1 GCA_937889705.1 uncultured Bacillota bacterium
GGCTTTATTTTTTCGTCTTCCTCAATTGCAATTTCAACTAACTTGTTAGGTTGATTTGCAAATTTATCTTCGGTAGATGATTTGTTAATTATGTTCATAATATAACTAAAACTTGAACCTTCATCTTTTGAAAGAGTTGTTAAATTTTCTTCTTTAACTTCTTCAATTTCTTCAACAGGTTGAACATCTTCAACCTCATTTGTTATATTTTGAATAAAGTTTACATTTGAAACCGCTTTATAAATTGCATTAGAAACAAAACCATAAATCTTGCCTGGATTTGCAAACTTTACTTCTTGTTTTGATGGGTGAACATTGACATCAACATCTTCAAAAGGCAAATTCAAATTTAACGCAAAAAGTGGAAATTTTCCTTTCATAATAAAGCCTTCAAGTGCGTCAGTTATTGCAGAAAAAATCATGTAATTATTTACCAACCTGCCATTGACAAACAATGTGCCGTAAGTTCTATTTGGCTTTGCAAGCGTTGGTCTTGCGATATATCCTCTAATAGACATATCGCCGCTTTCGCTGTTTACTTCAATCAAATTATCATAAACATCTTTGCCATACACAATGTAAAGTGCTTCGGCAAGACCATTTCCAAATGTGTTATAAATTATTTTACCATCTGCGCTATATCTAAACGAAACGCTAGGATTTGCCAAAATTAATCTCGATAATAAATGTGTAATTTCGCCCTCTTCCGACTTAGGCTTTTTCATAAATTTCAATCTTGCTGGCGTGTTAAAAAATAAGTTTTTAACAACGATTTTTGTTCCATTTGCAGCACCAATTTCGCTTTTTTCTTGGAATTTACCGCCAGAATACGAAATTTGAACGCCAAAATCGTGATTTTCAGTTTTTGTTATCATTTCAACTTGGCTAACCGCTGTTATACTTGCAAGCGCTTCGCCACGAAATCCTAAGGAAGAAATATTTTCCAAATCTTCCGATTTTTGAATTTTGCTTGTTGCGTGTGGCATAAACGCTTTTTCAATATCGTCAGGTTCAATGCCGCTGCCGTTATCTGTGATAATAATTTCACGCAAGCCGCCATCAAATACTTCAATACTGATTTTTGTAGCACCAGCATCAATCGAATTTTCAACAAGTTCTTTAACGATAGACGCAGGGCGTTCAACAACTTCCCCTGCACTTATTTTATTAAAGATGTCTTCTGGTAAAATATTAATTCCCATATTTTTCTCCTATTTTTTTACGCGATTTACTAAATCGACAAGCATATCAAACGCAGCAAGCGGTGTTAACATATTTACATTAACATCTTCAAGCATTCCGATAACATCTGAATATGATTTTTTAATATTTTCAACTTCTTCAATCGAACCTAAATTAGTTTCCGCAATTTTTCTGTTAATTTCCGCTTTTTCAAGATTTGTGCTGATTTCTTTTGCCCTCGCGATAACTTCCTTTGGAAGACCTGCAAGTGCCGCGACCGCAACACCAAAACTCTTGTTAGCGCCACCGCGGACAACTTTTCTTAAAAATACAACGCCGTCACCGACTTCTTTAACTGTTATTCTGTAATTTTTAACGCCTTTCAAAAAGCCTTCAAGTTCTGTGAGTTCATGATAGTGAGTTGAAAAAATAGTTTTAATTTGCATCTTATTTGAGATGTATTCCATAACCGCCCAAGCGATTGAAAGTCCATCAAATGTTGATGTTCCACGACCTACTTCGTCCAAAATTACCAAACTTTTTGAAGTTGCATTATTCAAAATATTCGCAACTTCAACCATTTCGACCATAAAAGTTGATTGTCCGTAAGCCAAATCGTCACTTGCACCAACACGAGTAAAGATACGGTCTGTGATGCAAATTTCTGCTGACGAAGCAGGAACAAAACTGCCAATATGAGCAAGCAAAGTTATAAGTGCAACTTGACGCATATATGTACTTTTACCTGCCATGTTTGGACCAGTGATAATGATTGATTTATCGGAGTCCGTATTTATATAAGTATCGTTTGGCACAAAAGACTGATTTTTGTTAATTTCTTCAACAACTGGGTGTCTTCCTGCAACAATCTTGATATGATCAATTTTTGAATTGATTTTTGGCTTGCAATAATTGTTTTTAATAGCAATAGTTGCGAGTCCCATCAAAACATCAATTTCTGCAACTATTTGTGCAGTTTTTTGCATTCTTTCAATGTTATTTAACAAAAAGTTTCTTATTTCAGTGAATAATTGTTGTTGTAATCTTTGCGCATTTTCTGCTGAACCTATAACTTGGTCTTCTATTGTTTTTAATTCTGCTGTGATAAATCTTTCAGAATTTGTCGTTGTCTGCTTACGTGTATATCTAAATGGAACAAGCCCAAGTTGAGATTTTGTGACTTCAATAAAATATCCAAAAACTTTGTTATATAAGATTTTAAGATTTTTAATTCCTGTTTCTTCTCTTTCTTTCGCTTCAAGTTTAGTTACTAAATCATCTGCATAATCTTTCGCATTTTTATAGTGGTCAAATTCTTCGTTATAACCCTTTTTAATAACATTCAAACTGTTATTATAAACGGCAGGCGCATCTTTATCAATCGCTCTATCAATTAAGTTATAAATATCTTCAAGCGTATCTAAGTTTTCACAAAGATATTTGATTTTTTTACTATTATAGCAGCCAAGCAAATTTTTAATTTCTGGCAAAACTGATGCTGATTGTTTTAAACTCAAAGCATCTCTTGGATTGAAATTGCCGTAGGCAATTCTTCCCGCAATACGCTCAATATCTGTTATTTGATTTAATTTTTCCTTTAATTCTTGCCTTTGAATTAAATTATTAACAAAATCTTCAACACTATCAAGCCTTGCGTTGATTTCTTTTTCATCTTGTAAAGGAAGTGAAAGCCAATTTTTTAATAGTCTTGCACCCATGCTCGTTTGAGTGTGGTCAACAACCCAAAGAAGTGAGCCGCGCTTTTTGCGCTCTCTCATTGTTTCAACAATTTCCAAATTCCTTCTGGAAGATGCATCTAATTTTAAATATTTTTGCTCTTGCAAATCGGAAATTTTATTAATTTGCGCAAGCGACCTTTTTTGCGTTTCTGCAAGATAAATTGTCAACGCACCAGCAGCCATATATGTTGCAGAAGGAATTTTTTCAAATGTATTTTTAATTTCTTCCGCACCAAATTGATTTATCAACGCTTCATTGCAAGCGTTAATTTCAAAAGCATAATCATAAAAAGTTTGAAGCCTAGACAAAATTTCTGGTGAAAATACTTTTGAATCTCTCAAAATCTTTTTATCTTCTTCAAGCAAAATAATTTCACTTGGAGTCATTCTGTTTAAAACACTATTGAGTTCGATAAGCGCATCTTTTTTGCATAAATCAATCTGTTCAATCTTAAATTCACCAGTTGAAATATCGCAATAGGAAATACCAATCTCTTTTATAGCGTTTATTTGTTCTTCCGAATTTTCAAGATTTTCCCAATTTCTAGCCAAAACTTTTATGTCTTGCTTTTCAATTTTTTCTTTAACAAGATACACGCTACACAAATAGTTGTTAGACTTTTGGTCAAGCATAGAATCGTCAACAACTGTTCCAGGAGTTATAACTCTTATAATTCCCCTTTCAACCAAACCTTTTTTTGTAGGCTCAGTTAACTGTTCACAAATACCCACCTTTTGACCATTAGCAACAAGTTTTGCAATATAATTTTCAGCAGCATGGAAAGGTATTCCACACATAGGGGCTCTCTTTTCAAGTCCGCAATCTCTGCCTGTTAATGTTAAATCCAAAATTCTTGACGCTGTTTCGGCATCTTCAAAAAACATTTCATAAAAGTCGCCTAGACGATACATTATGATTGTGTCTAGGTATTCAATTTTTATGTCGTAGTATTGCTGAAACATTGTTGTCAATTTGTTTCTATCAATCTCTGTAATTTTCATTTTTTCCTCTGTTTTTTATGATTTTTTCCTATTTATTATACTTTTTTTGCAAATTTAACAGGTAATTAACTCTATAATTTTTGATTTCGTTTGGAACTTGATTTTCCATTTTTGCTGCTGGCGTGTTAGGTCTTGGTGAATACATAAATGCAAAAATACCAGCATATTTAACTTTTTCTATTAAATCGCAAGTCGCTTGAAAATCTTCGTCCGTTTCACCTGGGAAGCCAACAATTATGTCAGTTGTCAAGCGAATATCTGGCATCAAACTTCTCAAATAATCAACTTTTTCAAGATAACTCTCAACAGTATAACGCCTATTCATTGCTTTTAGAATCGCGTTTGAGCCTGATTGAATTGGCAAGTGAAGTTCCTTCAAAATTTTCTTTTCACTAGCCAGCGTTTCAATCACTTCTTTTGTTATATCTTTTGGATGCGAAGTCATGAAAGTAATTTCAAAATCACCTTCTAACGCACAAATATCATGCAAAAGGTCTTTAAAACCATAGTTTTCATAAATATCTTTGCCATAGGAATTGACATTTTGACCCAGCAAGGTGACATATTTGTAGCCTTCACCAAGCAATGTGATTTTCTGTTTTTCGTCTTTATGCTCTGATAAAATGCCTTTTATTTCATTTAAAATGTCTTCTTTTTTTCTGCTTCTTTCACGGCCGCGAACATAAGGCACAATGCAATATGAACAAAAATTATTGCAACCATAAATGATATTTACCCAATTATTATTGCCGCTTGTTCTATGAATTGGCATATTTTCAAGCACCAAATCTTCATCGGAAATCTCTAAAATACGCTCTTTTTTCAATTTTTTTTCAGTTTTTTTAACAATTTCCCGATTTTTTATAATTTCGTCAATAAAATCGCTGAACTTATTCAAATTTTTTGTACCAAAAATAATGTCAACAAATGGGAAAGTTTTATACAACTTTTCGCTCACTTCTTTTTGTTGAGTCATGCAACCGCAAATTGCAATTATTTTGTTTGGATTTTCTTTTTTCATTTTTTTGAGCGCACCAACATTGCCAACCGCTCTATCTTGCGCACCTTCTCTGATTGCACAAGTGTTAAAAATTATAATGTCAGCGTCTTCAATTTTATCGCATGACAAAATTCCGCGTGCTTCAAGCACTCCCGCAAGTTTTTCTGATTCGTGGACATTCATCTGACATCCAAATGTTGTTATAAAGTATTTCATACAAAATCATTATACAATTTTTTACAAGAAATTACAAGAAATTTATTTGTTGTGGGCATTAAAAAATCTCAGATTTTCATCTGAGATTTCTATTTGAAATTTATTAAATCGCTTCAACTTTATTTTCTTTAACTTCAACTGGCATAAGTTTTCTATATTGTTTAAGACCTGTACCAGCTGGAATAAGTTTACCGATAATAACATTTTCTTTAAGTCCAAGAAGATTGTCTGTTTTTGATTTAAGTGCAGCGTCTGTTAAAACTCTTGATGTCTCTTGGAAGGAAGCGGCTGACAAGAAACTTTCTGTTGTCAAAGCTGCTTTTGTGATACCAAGCAAGATACGCTTTGCAGTTGCTGGAACGCCACCTTCTTGAAGTGCTTTCAAGTTTTCTTCTTCGTATGTGAACACGTCAACAACTTGTCCTGGAAGAAGTGATGTTGAGCCAGAACTTTCAATCTTAACTTTTTTAAGCATTTGTCTGATAATTACTTCGATATGCTTATCGTTAATCTTAACTTCTTGTGCTCTATAAACTGAGATAACTTCTGAAAGAAGATAATCTTGAACACCCTTTAAGCCCTTTGTCCTCAACAAATCTGTTGGGTTGATTGAACCTTCAATTAATTGTGTTCCGGCGTCAATCTTTTGACCGTCTTTAACCTTCAAATATGCTGGTTTCTTGATTTCATAATCAAATTCATTTTCAGCACCTTTGATAGTGATAATATAATTTCTGTTATCTTCACGAATTGAAACAGTTCCTGAAATTTCTGCAACAGGAGATTCACCTTTTGGTTTTCTCGCTTCAAAAATTTCTTCAACACGAGGAAGACCTTTCGTAATATCGGAAGCAACGATAGCACCTGAGAAGTGCTTGTTGTTCATGGTTAACTGTGTACCAGGTTCACCGATTGATTGAGCAGCGATAATACCAACTGCTTCACCGATATTAACTTCATCTTTACCAGCCATATTGCGTCCATAGCATTTTGCACAAACGCCATGTTTGCTCTTACATGTAAGAAGTGTTCTGATATTTACTTCTGTTATGCCTGCTTTTGTAATTTCGCTGGCTTGTTTTTCTGAAATCATTGTGTTTGCAGGAACGATAACTTCTTTTGTTGTTGGGTTGATAACATCGTCAACAGCAAATCTACCAACAATTCTGTCTTCAAGTGGTTCAAGAACTGCACCATCTGAATAAATTGCTGAAACTTTCATTCCTTTAACTTTTTCGCCAGCTGTTTCAAAGCAGTCTTCTTCGTTAACAACAATATTGTGAGAAATATCAACAAGTCTTCTAGTTAAGTAACCAGAATCGGCTGTTTTAAGCGCTGTATCGGCAAGACCTTTACGTCCACCACGAGATGATAAGAAGTATTCGATTGGTGTTAAGCCGTTACGCAAGTTAGATTTAATAGGAACATCAACTTTTTGACCTGATGCACCGACCATGATACCACGCATACCGCAAAGTTGCGAAACTTGAACCATCGAACCACGAGCGCCAGACATAGCCATCATTTTAAGTGGGTTGAAATCATCAAGGAAGCCTGTAAGAATATCTTTAACTTTACCTGTTGCTTCTGACCACAAGTTCATGTTAGAAATAAGTTTTTCGTCTTCTGTGATAAGTCCACGAGCCAAGAATTTATCGTTTTCCAAAACTTTTTTGTTTGTTTCAGCGATAATTTCATCTTTTTCTGCTGGAACTTTCATATCAAATACGTTAATTGTGATTGAGCCAAGTGTTGAATATTTGAAACCTGTTGCTTTAATTTTATCAACAACATTTGATGTTTCAGTTGTTCCAAGATTGTTATAAGCCATATTGATAATTTTGCTCAATTCTGCTTTTTTAACAATTTGGTTAATTTCAAGTTGGTTATAATTTTCTCTCTTTGTTCTGTCTATCCATCCCAAGTTTTGTGGAATTGCCCAGTTAAAGATAATTCTACCAACTGTTGTTGTAATTCTATCTGTATATTTTACGCCATCAACTTCGCATGACCTTCTAACTTGGATTTCTGCTTGAACATCAAGGTTACCAGTTTGATAAGCCATAACTGCTTCGTTGCATGATGAGTAAACTGAGTGTTCGCCTTTTGCACCTGGTCTGATTACTGTTAAATAGTAGCAACCAAGAACGATATCTTGTGCAGGGCTACAAATTGGTTTACCATCTGATGGTTTTAAAATGTTGTTACTTGCAAGCATCAAAGTTCTTGCTTCTGTTCTTGAATCTATTGAAAGTGGAACGTGAACTGGCATTTGGTCACCATCGAAGTCGGCGTTGAAGCCTGAACATACTGATGGGTGAAGTTTGATTGCCCTACCTTCAACAAGGACAGGTTCAAACGCTTGGATACCAAGTCTGTGAAGTGTTGGAGCACGGTTCAAAAGAACTGGGTGGTCTTTAATAACTTCATCGAGAACGTCCCAAACAACTGGTTTTTCTCTTTCAATTAAGCGTTTTGCGCTCTTAATGTTGAAAGAGAAAAACCAGTTGTTTGGGACGTTCTCGATGAAG
>CALBYO010000052.1 GCA_937889705.1 uncultured Bacillota bacterium
ATAGAACACAGCAAGCCCAGCGTGTTACAAGACCACTTATTTACCCTTACGAACTTGGTCAACTTGAAAAATTTGAAGTTATTGTTAAAATTTTCAAGGAGCACCCAATTAGAACAAAAATGACACCTTTCTTTGCAACTCCACAGTTTGACAAGAGAAAGGCAAAAGAAGAATATGCACCATCAAAACCACTTAACGAACAAGCAATTTATTATGATATTCGCGAACGCAACCGCAAGGTAAGAAAGAGTTCAGGCGGATTTGATGACTTTGATTTTTAAACGGAGAAAAATATGATACCTAAGGTAGAAGCAACAAACTTCATTGAAGAAATAATAAACAAAGATTTAGAAGACGGCAGATTTAACGCCGTTCAAACACGACACCCACCAGAGCCAAGCGGCTATTTGCATATTGGCCATGTTAGAAACATTGTTTTAAACTATGGCATTGCTGAAAAATATAACGGCGTATGTAATTTGAGATACGATGACACAAACCCTACAAAAGAAAGCCAAGAGTTTGTTGATTCCATTCAAGAAGATGTAAAATGGCTCGGCTATCATTGGAATAAAATTTACTATGCAACTGATTATTTCCAACAAAACTACGAATGTGCAGTTAAATTAATAAAAGACGGAAAAGCGTTTGTTTGTGATTTGTCGCCGGAAGAACTTTCAAAATCTCGCGGAACATTAACAGAACCAGGCGTTGAAAGCCCATACAAAAATCGTTCAGTAGAAGAAAACTTAGATTTGTTTGAAAGAATGAAAAATGGCGAATTTCCAGCAGGTTCAAGATGTTTGCGCGCAAAAATTGATATGGCAAGTCCAAACATGAATATGCGTGACCCTGTTATTTACAGAATTCAATACACACATCACCAAAGAATTGGCGATAAATGGTGTATTTATCCATCTTATGACTTCGCGCATCCACTTGATGACGCGTTGGAAGGTGTTTCGCACTCAATCTGCGGTCCTGAATTTGAAGACCACAGACCTCTTTATAACTGGGTTATTGAAAATTGCGGGATTGCAAATAAGTCAAGGCAAGTTGAATATGCAAACCTTTATATTAAGGGCGCTATTCTCGGTAAAAGATTTATTAAAAAACTTGTTCAAGATGGTAAAGTTTGCGGATTTGACGACCCAAGACTTTACACAATTCGCGGGCTTAGAAGACGAGGCGTGCTTCCAGAAAGTTTAAAAGAATTTGTTCGTGCAGCAGGCATTTCAAAAAGCAATGCGCTTATTGAACCAGCATTTTTGGAACATTTCATTAGAGATGACTTAAACAAGGTTTCAAGGCGTGTTATGGCAGTTTTAAATCCACTTCCACTTGAAATTACAAATATGGAAGGCGAAGAAGAAATTGTTTTGGAAGATTACCCACAAAACGAAGAAACAACATATAGAAAATATTATTTTGGCAAAAACTTGTTGATTGAAAAAGAAGACTTTATCAAAGAACCAGATCCAAAATTCTATCGTTTATATGTTGGAGCAAAAGTTCGCTTGAAAGGCGCTTATATCATCACTTGCACAGGATTTGACCAAGACGAAAACGGAAATGTAACAAAAGTTTATGCTGAATATGATAAAGATACAAAATCAGGCACAAACTGCACAGTTAAAGTTAAAGGAACAATTCATTGGATCAATCCAAATCACGCAGAAAAAATTGAGGTTAGATTGTTTGATAATCTTGTTGAAGAAGAAAGCGCAGAACTCGTTGAAGGTCAAGAACGCGCGGTAAATGATTATAAAATCAATCCAAATTCAATTATTACAATAGAAAATGCTTATATTGAAGACAATTTGAATGTAAACTTTGACGAAAGATATCAATTCATGAGAAATGGTTATTTCTGCTTGGATAAAGACAGTACTGAAGACAAAAAAGTGTTTAATAGAACTATAACATTAAAAGAAACGAAAAAAGTTAAATAGGAGATTTCGATGTCAGGTAAAAAACTTTTAAGTATAGTTGCATTTATCGGAACAATTTGTATTGCCTTTGCACTTATGTTTAGAGCAATATTTGTAAGCAATCCAAACGTTGTTAAAGCGTTTTTGATAACTGGAGAAATCATTGCCTTTGCAGTAACCATGATTTGTGCATTTCCATTTGTTCATGCTAAAAAGCATATCGCTTGGAAAATCATCTACGCAATCGCTTGCACGGCAATAATTGCACTGTTTGTTGTTGTATACATTTAAGCGAGGTGAAAAATGAAATTTAGGCTTTGGCAAATAATTGCTTTCATAATTTTAGCAGTTTTCACAATCGCGTTTGGCGTTTTAAAACAAGTTTGGTCAGGTTTTGCTTATTTCAGTATGGCGTCAGTTTTCCTGCTATGTGTGTTGTTTATAGTCAATAGAATTATGTATTTGCTTGATTTAAAAGCAGAATACGACGATAATTTGGAACTATATTTGGTTGAAATGTTAAACAAAGGTTTGATAACAAGAACTCAGTTTGATGAGCGCGACCCAAGAGTTGTGAAAGGTTATTACAAGCAATACAATCGCTCGAAAAACTTGCAAATCTTGATTTTAGTAATCACATTCTTGATATTGGCAAGCATTATTTATGTGTTAATTCGTGTATAATAAAAATATAAAAAGTGTGCAAACTAATTTCATAAAACGGAGAGTTTATGAAAGAAAAACACACTTTTTTTAATAAAAAACGCGTTTTTAACGCATTTTTTTGCATTTTTTTATTAATTTTAATGATTTTACCTATTTTTGCTTTTGCTGGCTGTGGCGAGCAAAGCGGAGTTAGCGGCAAGGCTGACCCTAATGTAAACATGGCTCCAAGAATGATAACTGCAAAAAGTACAAACTTGGAAGAAATGATAAAAAATGTGACGCCAGCAGTTGTTGGAATTAGCGCTATATATTCCAATGTTGAAAGTGTAGGCAGCGGCGTTGCTATCGCACCAAACGGATATATTGTGACGAATAACCATGTTGTTGAAGGCGCGAAAGATATAACAGTATATTTTGCTAATAAAACAAGTGCGAAAGCGAAACTCGTTTGGACTGACAGTGCAATGGACCTGGCAATCGTCAAAACTGAAATTGATATGCCTTATTTAGAAACAGCAAGCCTAGATAGCGTTAACGTTGGCGCTGATGTAATTGCTATTGGAACGCCACTTACCTTACAGTTTAAACATACAACAACAAAAGGCATTGTTTCAGCACTGAACAGAACGATTGAAGTCGACAATGAAGACGGTTCAACAAGTTATTTACAAAGTTTAATTCAACATGATAGCAGCATCAATCCGGGGAATTCTGGTGGGCCACTTATCAATTCAAACGGACAAGTTATTGGAATTAACACTCTTAAAGTGACTGATGCCGAAGGGCTAGGTTTTGCAATACCGGTTGAGATTGTTCTTCCTGTGGTAAATAAAATTCTAAAATCTGGCGGATACGAAACTCCATATTTAGGAATGTTCGGTTTTGACGCAACGATTGCTAAATTTTATAATAAAACTCTTGAAACTGACGGCGTTTATGTTTTGAATATTGATAGTTCTGCTCCAATTTACAAAGCAGGGATAAGGCAAGGCGATATAATTGTTGGTGTTGATGACATAGAAATTAACACTATGTTAGACCTAAAAAAATCAATTTATAACTATGAAATCGGCGATAATATCACAATAACTTACCTTAGAAATGGCATTAAAACGATAAAAAATATAACTTTATCTAAGCGCCCAAATTAACCAATGTAATCTAAGTGAATATAATGATTATTGATGAGGTGAAATGGCGGAAATAGGCAAAATTTGACTTTTGCTTAAAAATGTGCTATATTACTCATGTTTCCTAAAAAGGAGGAAATATGAACTCAGACAATAACTGTGATATTCAGAGATTGCGAGAACTTTTTACAAATAAGAAAAATATTGCGATAATCGGGCATGTAAATCCTGATGCAGACGCTCTAAGTTCACTTGTAATACTTAAATATCAACTAGAAAATTACTTTAATGATGAGAAAAATCCAAAGCAAATCGACATTTATGCAGATGTTCTGGAAATTGACGAACTATACGCACCAATGTTGAAAAAATACAATTTAAATGGTCAAAAAGTGCTTGGCAGATACGATTTAGCCATTGGCGTTGACTGCACAGATCAAACCAGATTTGGTAGTTTTAGACATATTTTTGACACTGCTTATGAAACTTTAAATATTGACCATCATGAAACGAACGCTTATTTTGCGGACAACAACTTTGTTTATAAAACAAGTTCGACTGCGGAATTGTTGTTTTTGATAATGACAAAGATGAAAGTCGAAATTAATGAACCTATTGGGAAACTTGTTTATGCTGGCATAATTACAGACACAAACAACTTGTCAAATGGCTCAATAAGCGACAAAACTTATTCAATAATTAACTATTTTTTAAGAAAAGGCTATGATATTAGCAAAGTTCAAGAGCATTTTTTCAAAAATAACTCTGTTTCAAAGATAAAATTGTTAGAAAAAGCAATTCATTCGTTAAATTTTGCTTGTAACGGCAAATTAGCGATTATGAAATTGAATAAAGTTGATTATAACGAATGTGAAGCAAACCCTGAAACGGACACTCTCGGTATTGTTGACCACGCTATCGGTCTAAAAGATGTTAAAATTGCTATGATGATTATGAAGCAAGAAGACAACTCTTATCGCATCAGTTTGAGAAGTAAACAGGGCATAAATGTTGGAGAAATTGCAGCGAAATTTGGTGGCGGTGGTCACGAAACTATGGCTGCGTTTTCGGCGCTTAATATTTCTGATTTTAAAGACGATTTTTTAAAAATCTGCAATAAAGAATTTGGAAATGCCGAAAAAGACAATTCTGCTGACAATTTGTTTTTTGACGATACAAATCAAGAAAATAAATTTAATTTTGATTTTTAATTTAAAATCTTTTCGTTTTGTTTGAAAACGAGAAGATTTTTTATTATAATAAGTTATTCAAAGGAAGAAATATGTTATCAAAAGTAAACGCATTTGGCTTAAACGGAATTGAAGGTTATCTTGTTTCCACCGAAGTGGATATAACAAACGGATTGCCAGGGTTTGATATTGTCGGACTTGGCGATACATCAGTTAAAGAAAGTAAAGAAAGGGTTAAATCAGCAATCAAAAACACGGGTTTAAAATATCCTATGAGTAAAATTGTTGTTAATCTTGCTCCCGCAGATATAAAAAAAGAAGGTCCAATTTACGATTTAGCAATCGCGGTTGGAATTTTGTTTGCAACAGGTCAACTTGATATTGCCAAAAAAGACAACACAGTGTTTATTGGCGAACTTTCACTTGACGGAAGTATCAGGCAAGTAAACGGAGTTTTGCCTATTTTAATTGCTGCTAGGAATTTGGGCTTTACTAAATTTGTAATTCCTTATGGCAACCAGGTTGAAGCAAGTTATATTGAAGGAATTGAAGTTTATTGTTTAAAATCGCTTTCCGAAGTGGTTAATTTTGTTGAAAATCCAACAAATTTTCAAAAAGTTCAATTCAATGATTATTCACACGAAAGACAAAATGAAAATAAACACTTAGATTTTTGTTTTGTTAAAGGACAAGCAAGTGCTAAAAGGGCGCTCGAAATTGCTGCCGCTGGCGGGCACAATGTTTTGATGATTGGGCCACCAGGAAGTGGTAAGACAATGCTCGCGAAATGCTTGCCAACAATTTTGCCAGACTTAACATTTGATGAAGCATTAGAAACAACAAAAATACATAGCGTTGCAGGGCTGTTAGATAGCAAAGTTGGAATTTTGTCTGAAAGGCCTTTCAGAAGTCCGCATCATACGGCTACGATGGTCAGTTTAACTGGCGGTGGCAAAAACTCAAAGCCTGGCGAAATCAGTTTGGCTCATAATGGAGTGCTATTTTTGGACGAGTTGCCAGAATATTCAAGACAAACCATTGAAGCGCTTCGTCAACCGCTTGAAGATAGCGTAATAACTGTTGCGCGCGCTCAACAAACGGTCACTTATCCTGCAAATTTCATGCTTATTGCCAGCATGAATCCTTGCCCATGCGGACATTATGGCTCATCGACTGGCGAATGTAAATGTTCACAACAGCAAATTCATAAATATTTATCAAAATTGTCGGGTCCATTAATGGACAGAATTGATTTGCATATTGAAGTTGACAATGTTACTTATGATGAACTTACAAACAAGCAAACAAAAGAAGAAACGTCTGCTGAAATCAAAGAAAGAGTTAATTTTGCGAGAGCAAAGCAACTTGAAAGATTTAAAGGTGAAAAACAGTATTGCAATGCGCACATGAGTGTGAAAAATTGTAATAAATATTGTAAGTTAGATGAAACAAGCGAACTTATTTTAAAATCTGCATTTGAAAAGTTGAATTTGAGTGCTAGGGCACATAATAGGATATTGAAGGTCGCGCGCACTATTGCAGATCTTGAAGGTAGTGAAAATATTTTGCCAGAACATATTGCCGAAGCAATTCAATATCGTTCACTCGATAAAAAATATTGGTCATAAAAAAAGCCGAACAATTAGTTCGGTTTTTTATTGTCTAAATTTTGCAAAAAATTGATTAAATTTGAAACATCTTCAAATTTGCGATAGACGCAAGCGAAGCGAATATAAGAAATGTCGTCCAATTCTTTTAGCGCGTCCATAACCATTTCACCAATTTTCTTTGATGTAATTTCTGGAACTAAATCTGACGAAAGTTCTTTTTCAATATTTGTTACTATTTCGTTGATTTGGTCTATGCTAACAGGGCGTTTTTCGCAGGCTTTGATTATACCTTTTCTAATTTTTAATTTATCAAAAGGTTGCCTTGAACCATCTCTTTTAACGACCAAGAGTGGGGCGGTTTCGATTGTTTCGTAGGTTGTGAACCTTTTTCCGCAATTCAAACATTCTCTTCTTCTTCTGATTGAGTTTAATTCTTCTGTTGAGCGAGAGTCTATAACTTTACTTTCTGTCCAGCCACAATAAATACACTTCATAATATCTCCTAAATAATTCAAAGGTATAATAACACAAAAAAAATTTTTATGAAAGTGTTTAAGAGAATATTTTATGTGATTTTCTGACATTTTGTTACAAATAAACGCATAGATTATGTTGTGGTCAATTTGTGTGATGTTGAAATAAACAAAGAATATAAAATTGTTGAGTTTGCGGAAGGACCTTTTCCTATTAGACGCAGACTTTATGAACTAGGTTTTATGTGTGGTAGGAAAATCAAGGTTGTTAAAAAATCTTTGATTAAAAGAACCATTTTGGTAGAAATAGAAAACTATCTTTTATCGTTGCGTTGCACTGTTGCACAAATTATTTTGGTGGAGTAACAATGGAACAATTTCTTCTTGTTGGAAATCCAAACACTGGGAAAACAACTTTATTTAACGCACTTACAAAATCAAATGAGCATGTTGGGAACTGGCACGGAGTGACAGTTAGTGAGAAAGTCAAGGAATGTAAACTTGAAGGCAAAAAAGTTTTAATTGCTGATCTTCCTGGGCTTTATTCTTTAACGCCGCTTAGTTTTGAAGAAGAAGTTGCTGCCGATTTTATTTATGAACATGATGATAAGATTATCAATATTTGCGATATAAACAATTTGAAAAGAAATTTGTATTTAACTTTGCAACTTTTGGAAGCGGACAAAGAAGTTGTTTTGTTTGTAAATACAATGAAAAAAAAGGTGTCAAAAAATCTTATAAATTCAACAGAAAAAATATTAAATAAATTAAAAATAAATTATTTTATTGGAAATCCGAATAATAAAAAGGATATTAAATTATTCAAAAATAAATTAAGCGAAAAAATAGATAAAGTAAAATTAAATTATATTAATAAAATTAGTTTAGAAAATAATAAAAAAATAATAAATAAATTAAATATTAATAACCCAAAAAAGGCTGAATATGCCTGGTTTAGGGCGTTAGAAGGCGATAAATTATTTTTTGAAAGGTATTATTCCAATAAATTAAATAATGAAGAAATTAATGAATTAAATAATATAAATAATTTAGAAAATATTGTTAAAATTAGGCAAAAATTTATTGACGATTTATATAAAAATGAAACTGCAAATAATCAAGTTTATGGTTATTCAAAACTAGACAAAATTTTATTAAATAAATATTTATGTTTGCCAATATTTTTTGGTATTTTGTTTTTAATTTTCTATTTAACTTTTTTCTCGGTCGGTGCATTTTTCTCCGATCTTCTAAGAACATTCATTCAAGATATTGTCGGTGCAAACTTAGTTAGTTGGCTCAAAACTTTTGTGACTGTTCAATGGGTTGTAGACTTGGTTGAAGTTGGAATAATTGGCGGAGTTGGTTCTCTTCTATCTTTCTTGCCACAAATTATTCTTCTATTTTTCTTCCTATCGTTAATTGAAGACAGCGGTTATTTGTCCCGCGTGGCATTTATGTTTGAAGACCTTTTTGCAAAAGTCGGTTTATCAGGCAAAAGTGTTTACACGCTATTGATGGGATTTGGTTGCTCAACGACTGCTGCACTTACAGCAAGGAATATGGAAGATAAAAATGCAAAAATCAAAACGGCGCTTTTAACTCCGTATATGAGTTGCTCTGCGAAATTGCCGATTTATGCTGTAATTGGCGGTGCTTTCTTTTTGAAAACAAATGTCCTTGTAATTTTTGCGTTGTACTTGCTAGGAGTTATTGTTGCACTAACATTAAGTTCAATTTTTGAAAAGACTTCGCTAAAAAGCAAAGAACAATCGTTTATTTTGGAATTTCCGGAATATAGATTGCCATCTTTTAAACGCGTGCTTTTGATTTTGTGGGACAATGTTAAACTATTCCTTGTTAGGGTTGGCACTCTTCTTGTGTCGATTAATATTATTGTTTGGGTTCTTCAAGGATTTAGTTTTAAGTTTGAATATGTCAGTTGTGTGCCTGGTGCTAGAAGTATATTAGAAGTATTGGGCGGAATATTAGCACCTTTGTTTATACCGCTTGGCTTTGGCAACTGGGGTGCGGTTTCAGCGTTGCTTGCAGGGCTTATTGCAAAGGAAGTTGTTGTTTCGTCAATAGCGATGTTCAATGGCGTTGATGTAAATGGCGCGGACATGAAAGCGCAGACTATAAAAACAATAGCGACGGCTGGCTCGGTTGTATGCTTCACGCAAGCAAGTGCGTTGTCGTTTATGGTTTTCTGCCTTTTATATTCGCCATGCTTGGCTACAATTTCGGTGTTTAGAAAAGAAATCGGAAAGAAATGGACTTGGCTTTCAATTTTAATTCAATTTGCTGTCGCCTACGTGATTTCCTTGGTCGTTTATCAGTCCGCTAATCTATTTGAAAATCATGGAATATTAACAAGTTTAATTACCATATTTGCAGTTTGTTTAATAGTCTTTTGCACTTGCTTTGTTGTTAAAAAAATCAAAAAGAAAAGATTATGTGCTAAATGCGGCGATTGCAAAGGCTGTGGCGGTTGTAATTTAAAATAAATTAAATATTTTTCTTGATATTTTTCACATTCTGTGGTAATGTAAAAGCATGAAAAAACCTTTAGTCGCTATTGTGGGAAGACCAAACACAGGTAAAAGCACATTCTTTAATAAAATTTGTGGAAAAAGAATTTCAATCGTGGACGATTTGCCTGGTGTAACAAGAGATAGAATTTATGCCGATGCAGAATGGTGTGGGCATGCTTTTACTATGGTAGACACTGGCGGCCTTGATGTTAAAAGCGACGACACTTTCCAAAAATCAATTAAAACACAAGCACAAATCGCTATTGATTTGGCAGAAGTAATAGTTTTTATAGTTGATGGCATGGCAGGGCTTGTTCCTGCTGACTACGAAGTTGCAGAACTTTTAAGAAAAACAAAAAAACCAGTTGTTTTGGTTGTTAATAAATTAGATAAGTTTGAAGTTGAAAAGACTTATGATTTCTATCAACTTGGTTTGGGAGAGCCTTTCCCTATTTCATGTGCACAAAGCAAAGGTCTTGGCGAAGTCTTGGACGCAATAGTAAATAGTTTTTCTTTCAAAGTTGAAGCAGATGCTGTTGACGAGGCTATCAAAATTGCTGTTGTGGGCAGGCCAAATGCTGGCAAATCTTCAATCGTTAATAGAATTCTTGGGGAAGACAGGGTTTTGGTGTCAAATGTTGCTGGAACAACTCGTGATGCTATTGACACAGATTTTAGATATAACGGTCAAAAATATACCATTATTGATACAGCAGGAATGAGAAGACAACGCAGTGTTTTAAAAGAAAGCGTGGAAGGTTATTCTGTTATTCGTGCTATGGAAGCGATTAAAAGAGCCGATGTTGTGCTTATTGTTTTTGATGCAAGCGAAGAAATTTCTGAGCAAGATGTTCGTATCGCTGGTTATGTTCATGAAGAAAACAAACCAAGCATTGTTGTTATGAATAAGTGGGACTTGGTTGAAAAAGACGGCAACACAATCAATAATTATCAAAAAATGCTTGAAGATAAATTGTCTTTTATGAGTTATTTTAAACCTTTATATTTGTCTGCATTGACAGGTAAAAGGCTTGAAAAAATTATGCCAACAGTCAATGAAGTTCATGAAAATAGCACAAGGAGAATTACAACAGGCACGCTTAATGAGATAATTCAAAAGGCTATTTTGTCGCAAGAACCACCAACAAAGAAAGGTAAAAAACTCAAAATTATGTATGCAACGCAAGCGGAAACAAATCCACCAACATTCGTGATTTTTGTTAATGATGCTACGCTTATGCATTTCTCTTATGAAAGATTTTTGGAAAATAGGTTGCGTGATGCTGTAAATTTTGAAGGAACTCCAATCAAACTTATTTTCAAAAATAGAAAGGAGGAAAAATAATGGAATGGTGGAAATTTGTCATTGTCATTGTTGTTTCCTATCTTATTGGCAATATAAGTTTTGCAAGGATTTTGTCTAAACATAAAAAGAAAGATATAACAAAGCAGGGAAGTGGTAATCCCGGCACAATGAACATGCTTAGAACATTTGGTTTTGGCATGGGGCTTTTAACTTTGCTTTTGGACGCTTCAAAAGGCGTTTTGGCAGCATTGCTTGGTCTTCTGCTTTTTGGCGGCGCTGGTTGCCCTGTAACATTTATGGGGTTGCAAGCATCTCCAACTGCAATGATGGGAATGTATATTGGCGGTTTAAGCGTTGTTTTAGGGCATAACTTTCCAGTATTTTATGGCTTTAAAGGCGGTAAAGGCGTTGCCTGCATTTTTGGTGTATACTTAGTCGCATCTCCAATTTGTGTAGCAATTTGCTTCGTTTTTGCATTTATATACTTGTATGTTTTTGATTACGCTGCCGTTGCTTCTTTCATATTCTTAACTGTTTTAACTTTCCTTGAAGCGCAAAAAGTTAAAGGCAACTTGGTTGTTACTTTGCTGCTATTCTGCTTGTATTTCATGACGGTATACGCACATAGAGCAAATTTCCGCAGATTGTTAGTCGGTAAAGAAAATAAAGCAAATTTGCGTAAATCTTTGAAGAAAATTTATACCAAGAAAGAGATTAAGGCCGAACAAAAAGAAATTAAAACAGAAATCAAAAACGACAAACACGAGGAAATAGGTTAATGGTTGAATTTATAGTTTCTCAGTGTTTTTTTGCCTTGGGGTATATTTTTTCATTTTTATATATCTTCTTCAATGTTAGCAGAAAAACAATTCTTTATTGTGGAATAATTTTTAACCTAGCGAGCGCGATAGGTTTTCTTTTGTTGTATGCCTGGACAGGCGCGATAATGAATGTGTTGGGAGCGCTTTTAAATTTCATATACATATTTAAAAACAAAAATAAATTTTTCAGTTCGCCAGTAATTCCAATTATTTTTGAAATTTTGTTTTTAGTTGGTGGAATATTAACTTGGCAAGGCTGGTTATCAATTTTACCAATCGTAGCAAATGTGATTTATGGAATTTCGCTTTGGTTTGATAAAGAATACGTAATCAAACTTTTAAATTTAATAGTTAACATTATTTATATTGTATATCATGGATTTTTGCTTTCGTATGTTTCAATAATCGGTACGGGAATATCAATAGTTTTGGGCATTGCTTACTTAATTTGGGGAGAAAAATATACCAAATTTATAAAAAATATATTTAGTAAAAAAAATGAGAAAAATTGTTGACAAGCATATATTTTTATGGTATTATGTTCAAGCATTTGATCGTGGGGGTATAGCTCAGCTGGCTAGAGCACCTGCCTTGCAAGC
>CALBYO010000053.1 GCA_937889705.1 uncultured Bacillota bacterium
AAATTTCGCCAAAAGTGCTTGTGATTACAATGCTTGCTGAAATTGCTTCGTTTGCTTCGCTGTAAACGGTGATTATAACTTTACCTTTTTTATGGAATGTTACAACGCCGTTGTTTGATACTGTTGCGATTGTGTCATCGCTGCTTCTATAAATCAGATTTTTATTTGTTGGGTTAGCAGGGGTTAGTACTGGGTTTAAGGTGTAAACTTTGTTTGCAGTTATGATTTCAGATTGAGCAAAATCAATTTTTTCAATACTTGATGTTACAACTATTGAGAATACTTTGATTGTTCCGTCTGAAAGTTTAACTTGCAAGTTAGTTTTTCCGCTTCTAATTGCAGTGAAATAATATTTCCCGCCTTTAACTTGAATTTCAAGAAGTTCGCTGTTGCCTGATTGTAAGATTTCTTTAACTTCAACAATCGACAAGTCAAAGTTTTGTGGAATGTATGAAATAAGTCTTATTTCTTTTTGAGCATTTAACGAAAGATTGTTATTTGCGTCTTCGTTTAAGTTAAAGTTAGTAGAAACACTTGTTTCGTTTGTATATTGAATTGTGAATTTCTTAGAAAGTTGGTTATCTTTGGTTGAAATTGTAAGTTCAACAATGCCTGCTTTTAAGAATGTTAAAGTTTTTGTGCTTTCATCAAAACTTGCAATGCTGCTGTCTGAAATTCTAAAAGTCAAACTATTGATGTCACTTGCAGCAGGGGTGAGCAAGATATTTAATAAAAGTGACGCTTTTGCAGTGTAATATCTATTATTAAAATAGTTTAAATCATCGCTAGAAATTTCAATATTAGTGATTTTTGCGGCGATTGTGAGTTTAATATCTGCCAAAATTTTATACAACTCTTGTGTAGTTGAGTTTATAAGTTGGACTTCAATTTGAGCGTAGCCAACTTTATTTGCAGTGATTGAAAGTTTAGCGCCGTTTAGCGACACAGTGACCAATTCTTCGCCAGTTTTTATAACATATTTTATTTCATAGCCGGCGATTAAATCGTTTGAATAGTTGTATTCAACTTGGTTTGAAGGGGCGAGAGTGATTTCATCTCCCTCAGGAGCAACAATCTTGCCAAATGTTGTTGTAATTTTGATGTCAGCAGTCTTAACAACGCCGTCAATATCAACCAAACTTGATGTTACAATAACTGTTTCTTTGTCGTTAGCACTTTCTTTAAATATCAATTTGTTGTTTGCAATATATGCTATTGATGAGTAAATTTCGCTAAGTGAGAATGTAACTGTTTTTACACTTGCGTCAATAGGTAAAACATTGCAAAGCAAGTCAATTTGCGTGTTTGGAGTTTCGCCAGATTGAGTTATAAATTCAATTTTTTCAACCTTTCTTAAAACTTCAACAGATTTTGAATAAATTGGAGAAGTTGAACCAGCAAGCACAACTGAGAAGGTGAGTGAACCAGCGTTCACTGCTTTTATAGTTGCGAGTGTTGATTGTGCGTTATAAGAGATTGACAAAATGTTGTTGTAAATTGATTGTTGGTTAGATAATTCAATTAAGAAACTCTTATTTGACGCATTTGCTGGAATAATATTTGAAAGAGAAACATCAAAAGTTGTTTCGCCAGCAATTAAAGTGTTTGGCAATGCAGAGATGTCCGCACTGATTGCATAGCCGCCAGTATACCAAATTGTGACGCTCTTTGAAATTTTTGAATTTGACTTTAATGTTGCAATTAAAGTGATTTTTCCTGCTTGGTTAAAGTGAATTTTGTTTCCAATAATTTTTGCTATTGCGTTGTCAGAGATTGAGTAGATTATTTCGTTGTCTGTTGCATCAAGTGGTAATGCGATAGCGTTAAAAATGACTTCGTTATTGCCTGTTACATAACTGTTGTCAAAATAATCTTCGTCTATGTCAAAATCAATGTCATTTGCGCTCTTGTTAACATGAATTACATAGTCGGTTGTGATTTCGCTTGACTCGCCAGTTTTAACATACAATCTTACAATCGCTGTTCCGCCTGAAATCGCTGTGAATCTGCCGCTTGTTTCGTCAAGTGTTATAACGATGTCGCCAGCATTTACAGGGGAAGATGATACAATTTTGAAAGTATATTGTTTATTAGTAACGCCTGTTGGATTTAAAATGAAGTTTAACGCGCCATTTTCACCAGCGTTGATTGTTATTTCGTCTTCAACTTTTTCAACAGAATATGGGTATCCGTTTGTGTAAATAACATTTATAGTTGCAAAAACGGAAGGATTATTTTTTAAATAAACTTTAACTTTAATAGTTCCAACTGCATTGAATGTGATTTCGCCATTTGCGCTAATTGTGGCATTTTCGCCTTCAATTATTTCATAAACCAAATTATCAAAGTTTGTCGCGTCCGCTGGATAGATTGTTGGGTTTAATGATACTTTGTCTGTTGCAGTAATCAAATTTGCCTTGTCAAATTCAATGTTTGTAATATCTCGTTTTGCGTTGATTAATACACTATCAAAAATGTATGTATCTTCGCCAGTTTGAATTTTTACTGTAATAGTGGCTGTGCCGCCGCCAATTATTTGTACAAGTCCGTTTTGATTTACTATCGCAACATTTGTGTTATTGCTTGTGAAATATATGTTTTTAATGTGCGTGTCTGATGGCGTAAGGGTGTAGTTGATTGTCATATCCTTGATGCCGTCTGATATATCAATGTTAACTTCTTTTTGTTCGAGTTCGAGAGAAATAGGGTAGCCGCCAGTATATGTGATTTTAATTTTGTCTGTAAAGCCGCCGTCCTGAGTTGTTACAACAATGAACACCGAACCAGTTTGTAAAAAGTTTATTCTTCCGTTAGCGTCAACAGTTGCGGTTGAAGGGTCGGAAGATGAAAAAATTACATGTCTATTTGTTGCATCAATAGGTTGAATTTCATAACTCAACAAAATAGATGATGAGCCGATTGTAATTTCTTCTTCTTCTGGAATGATATTGACAGAAGTAACAGGTATTTTAACATCAATAGAAATACTTGCTTCATAGTTTCCGTCAAGAGATGTCGCTGTTATGATTGCTGTTCCAACGCTATGTGCTGTTGCAACGCCACTGGCATTCAAACTGATAATATTTTCGTTAGAAGAACGCAAAATATAGTTTTGATTTTCAGCAGAACTTGGAATTACGCTTGCCCAAACCAAACAGGTTTCACCAATAGTTAAGGTTGTTTTTTCTGCAAATATTTCAATATCGTGTGCACGAGTGTCTGTAACATTTATATGGCAGGTCGCCTTTTTAAGACCATCGCCACTTGTTGCGATAATGTCAACAGCGCCGAAAGCGTGGAAAGTTACATTTCCTTCTTCGTCAACTGTTGCTATTGTTTCATTGGAAGAACTCCAAATAATTGTTTTGTCTGACGCTCCCTCAGGCTGAACTTTCGCGTTCAACTTAAAAGGCTCATTTATGTTTGCAACATAATTTTCATAGTCCAAAACAACATTATCAACTGATATAGAAACAACACCGCCAACAATATCCACCGTAACATTAACGATGAATATAACAACAAGCGGTATTAAAATCATTAAGAAAATCAATAATTTTTTCATTTTGTACTCCTAATTATTATGCTTCAATATTGTGATATTTTTTCTCTATTTTTGCATAAAGCGTGATAAATTCAATAACTGCATAAGGAACGGCGAAGCCGAACAATATGTAATAAATGAAATTAAGCGAGAAGATGTAAGAAACAATAATTGCGGCAACGCCTAATACAAGGGAAATTACAAGCCCAATTCCAACGCTGGATATGATGTTTCTGTTTGCGTTTGTCATTTCTTCGTTGCCAAGATACTTAAATTTAGGATTTTTCAAATCTCTTTCAATTCCAAAGCACGCGTTTCCAAGCATGATAAGTGAAATTGCGAGGGTGTAGAGCAATGCTTGACTTATTGAAAGCGTTCCGAAAAGCCACAAAGCCACACAACTTATTAAAATTGAAGGCACTGTTACAATCATATACAATGACAATTTAACTGACACTTGTCTTTTGTAGGTTACAGGGATAATTTTTGTGTGGAAGAATTTGTCTCCCTCTCTTGTCAAACTTGAAGCGGAGAAAGATACCGCCATAGACAAGAACATAATTAAAACTAAAATGCTGATGCCTGGAAGTAAGCCTGAACCAAGTTTTTCAATTCCAATATTTCCGCAAATTGCGTTTGAGAAATAAACCATGAGTGGAGTTGTTAGCACAACGGCTAGGTATTGGAAAGAATAGTTGACCGAGCGGAAAATGTTTATAAATTCACGCTTAAATAGGGCACTTGTGACTGACATTTTTTTGATTTTTATGTTTTTTCTAAGGAAAGTGTTTTCACTTTCAACATTGTTTAATAGAACTTTAACATAAATCTTTTTAGCGATGTATACGAGCCCTATCACGCAAACAGCACCGACTAAGATTGTAACAAAGAAACTTTTTAAGAAATTGTTGCCAGTTAAAATATTTTTAAGTGCGACCTCTGGATAGAAGTAATAGGTTATATTTTTAACATTTGCTACCACATCAGCGGTTAAAACAGAACCAGCGTCATTGGAATTAAGCAATTTTAAAAGTATGTCTAAAACTTGCATATATGTTACGAAGCCAATAGCCACGATAGCAACATAAGTGATAAGCATAAGCACAAACTTGCTTTTTAAAAAAGAAATTACATACATTGTTGGAAGCGCAAAGATAGTTGCCAAAATGAAAGGCAGAATTGCAGAAAATACGCATACAAAAGGTATCATGCAATAATACAAGGCAGGTGTTGGAAGCATACCATAGCCCGCCGCCAAAATGCCATACATAATGAGCACTGGAACCATAATCAAAAATGAAAATATGCACATATAGATGAATGCAAAAAGAGATTTAGCAACAAATATTTTTTCGCCAGAAACGGGGAGTTTTAAAAGCGAGCCAGAATCTGAATTGAAAAATAATGTTTTTGTTAAAAGTCCAAGCCCTATAAACAACTGAATTAATTGAACAATCAGTATAAAGAATATCAAAAATTCGTTGCCCAAATTAGAACGCAAGCAAATATTGATTATGTTTTTAAACATGAACATAATAAGCGCGGCAACAATACCTACGCCAATTAAAATTGCGATTACATCAAAAATTTTGACATAAAGTTTTTTACTTTTGTCAAATCTTGGGAATTTTAGTGCAAATTCAAGCTTAATTAGCGCTAGTAGTTGTTTCAATTTCTTTTACCTCTTCCTTTTTAGGCTTTCTGCCTCTTTTTTTAGGGGTTGTGTTTTCTTCTGTTTTATTTTCTTCCGCGTTTTCTTCAATTTTTGTTTCAAAAGACTTTTCTTCAACCTTTTCTTCTTTGATTGAGTTTTCGTTTAAATTCTCGGTTGAATTTTCTGTGGAATTTTCTGTGGAATTTGTTGAGTTTTCGTTTAAGTTTTCGGTCAAATCTGTTTTGTTATCGTTGTTTGTATCAGAATTTTGTTTTGTTTTTTCCAAAATCTGTTCAAGCACATCTTTTTCTTCATGTTTTTTCTTTTTGAACCATGGGAAAGAGAATTTTTTCTTTTTCTTTGCTTGATTTGCTTCTGCAAGTTGGTCGTTTATTGAAATTTCGTCTTTTGTTAAATCAAGAAAATATTCTTCAAGTGAAACTTTTGAGTTAGCCATGAAATCTTCAACATCAATTATTTCAACCAAATGTCCTTTGTTGATAATTGCAACTCTGTCGCAAAGTTTTTCAACCATGTCGATATTATGCGATGAAAAGAAAACGGTGTTGCCAAGGCGCTTGTGTTCTTTCATATAGCATTTAATATCATAAGCTGATTGTGGGTCAAGACCCATCAAAGGTTCGTCTAGAACCCAAAGTTTTGGGTTATGTATAAGCGCTGCAATAATGCAGATTTTTTGTTTCATACCATGCGAATATGACCTAATTTGATTGTCAATAGCGTGGCGCATATTGAAAAGTTTAACAAATTTTTCAAGGTTCTTTTCTGTGTCTTCTTTGCTAACTTTATACAAACTAGCAATGTAGTTGACATATTCTTTGCCTGTCAAATTTTCATAAACTGCGTGGTTATCTGGAACATAGCCGATATTAAGTTTACATTCGATAGGCTCTTTTTTTATGTCGTGACCGCAGATTTCTATTGTACCGCTGTCAAAAGGAATGATCCCTGTGATTGATTTGATAGTGGTTGATTTACCAGCACCATTTTTGCCCAAAAAGCCGAAAATTTCGCCTTCTTTGACTTCAAATGAAAGGTCTTTAACTGAATAAATTTCAGAGTTTTTATATTTTTTGCAAACATTTGTGAGTTTTAGCATTGCCATAAAGATTTTTCTCCTGTAATAAAAGTTGGGCATAAAAAAACAAAAAAATTAAAAATATTTTCTATGTTCAACTAGTGATTTTACGCTAGTAATTTCTTAAAATTTAACTAGTAATTTATATAATAATATATAATTCATTAAAAGTCAATGCGAAAATGTAGAAAAAGTTCGCTTTTTTTATAATTTTGTTGGAGTTATTAAATTCGCCATTGCAACATATTTTACATTGATATTTTTTTAGGATAGAAAAGTTGTTATATGGCAGATTTTTACAGTTTAAGTGTTGAAGAAAGTTTAGGCCTTTTGCAGTCAAAGAAACAGGGACTTACAAGTCAAGAAGCCGCAAAAAGGCTTTCTAAGTATGGAAAAAATTCAATAGAGCATAAGCAAAAGAAAAACTTGGTTTTTGCTTTTTTGAAGCAATTCTCAGACATAATGATATTAATTTTGCTCGCTGCGGGAATTATCTCTGTTGTTTTTGCAATTATTGAACATTCAATGAATGAAATTGTAGACGCTGCAATAATTTTTGGAATTGTACTTATAAATGGCATTTTAGGCTTTGTGCAAGAAGTAAAAGCGGACAAATCAATTAACAGCCTGAAAAAAATGATGGTGCCTGAAAGCAAGGTTTTGAGAGATAATAAACTTGTAAAAATCAAATCTGACGAACTGACGATTGGCGATATTGTATTTTTAGAAGCGGGCGACATTGTCCCAGCAGACATCAGAATGATTGAAGCAGTGCATTTTAAAACGCAAGAAGCGTCATTGACTGGTGAAAGCCAAACGATAGAAAAAATCGTGTCAAAATTGCCAGAAAACACATCGCTTGCAGATAGAAAAAATATGGCATATTTTGGCACGAATGTCACTTATGGCAGGGGCTTTGGCGTTGTGGTCAGCATTGGTTTTGACACTGAAATGGGCAAAATTGCTGATATGCTCAAAGAAAAAGAGAAGCAGACTTCGCCAATTCAAAAGAATTTAAAATCGCTTGGAGTTGTTATCACTTGGGCGGTGATAGCGATTTGTATCGTTATTTTTGCACTTCAAGTGTTTAAGTCTGATATGCAAGTGCTGCCAGCATTTATGACCAGCGTTGCAATAGCGGTCGCGGCTATTCCTGAGAGTCTTCCAGCGGTGGTGACAATAATTATGGCGCTTGGAGTGAACAAACTTGCCAAGAAAAAAGCGATTGCAAAGCAAATCTCTGCGGTTGAAACACTCGGTTGCTGTGAAGTTATTTGCTCGGATAAAACTGGCACTTTAACAGAAAACAAAATGAAAGTGACAGCCTTTTATGACATGAATAACATAATGGAACTCAGAGATGAAAGCGAAAAAAGGCAAATGAACAACTATTTATTAAACAAAAATGCTGCTTTTGATTACATGACAAAAGTTATGGCTCTTTGCAACACTTGTTCTGCTTGGTCAGATGCGGTTATCGGCGACCCAACGGAAGTAGCGCTTGTAGAATTTGCTGCGGGTTGTGGAATTTTTAAAGACAAATTAAAAGCAGATTATCCGTTAATTGACGAGTTTCCATTTGATAGCACAAGAAAGATGATGACGACGATTCACACTCATGCTGGGCAAGTTTTAGCTTTAACAAAGGGTGGGTTAGACGAAGTTTTATCTTGTTGCGACTATGCTAACATAGGCGGGAAAAAAGTTCTTTTAAATGATAAAATCAGAAAGCAAATTTTAGAAGTGGGAAAACGATTTGCTCACTCGGCACTCAGGGT